>DPLR01000236.1 GCA_003541895.1 Cytophagales bacterium
TGGATGTCGCGTTACATCGAGCGCACCGATGGCATCTTGCGAATGCTAAAAATCAACTATGCTTCTTCGCAGGATTTATCGGGTGAGTTTACATGGAGGCCTGTGTTGAAAATTTTTAGCTACTTAGAAGACTCCGAGATTGCCAAGATTGAACGCAACAACCAGCAAGTACTGCGCTTCATGATCGTTGACAGTGAGAATCCCAATTCAGTAGCGAACATGATCACGCGCTCTCGCGAGAATGCAAGGTCAGTTCAAGACCATATAACCAAAGAAGTTTGGCAGTGCCTCAATGAGTTTTATCACTTTGTTAACGAGGAAAAACTGGAGCGCATGCTGAAGTATGAAGACCCCATCACCATGCTTGATGCATTGATCAGACAAGGAATGCTTTATTATGGTACAACTGAAATTACCATGGCACGGGGTGAGGGTATGTGTTTTATGAATATTGGTAAGTATTTGGAGCGCGCCATTCAATCGGCAGACATTCTGCTCGTAAACTTCAAAGAAGAATCCGATCCTGAAAAAATTACAGATCCATTGTTTTGGAAATATTTCCTTTTATCGATTTCAGGGTACGAACTTTATTTGAAAAATTACAGCTCAGGTTTCGAAGCTAAAAATATTCTTGAGCAGGTAATCTTCAATATCAATTTTCCTCGCTCCATTCATTATTCGGTGCAACAAGTTCATCGCTACTTTGAACGGCTGAAAAACGAAAAAAATCATGATAGCTTTGATAAGATTAACTTCATGATTGGTAAACTTAAAAGCAACATTCAGTTTTCAAACATCGAGTTGATTTTGAAGGAAGGCCTTCCTGTTTACTTGAATCGCGTTCACAATGAGTTGTATGCGGTTGGTAATGCACTCAATCAAAATTATTTTGCTTACAGTTAATAATAATTAGGAATGCCTAAGTTTAAAATCAGACACGTTACGAAGTATGTTTATGAAGTGCCCGTGCGCGACAGCGCGAATCAGATTATGTTGTATCCTTTGAAGGATGAATTTCAAGAAGTAGTTAAACATCAAATAGCCGTGAGCGGTGGAGTGCCTGTGGAAGTTCATCTCGATTATTTTGGAAATGAGGTTGGAACATTTACACATGTGAACCCGCATCTTGATCTGGTGATTGATTCAAAATTGATTGTGGTGACTCGTAGTAAAGCAGCGCCCGTTGAATCTTTGAACACCGAGAAAATGTGGCAAGAACTTGATAGCATAAAAACGCAATTCAATTTTTACGAATTTTTGAAATCAACTCCGTTTCAAGGTGAACAAGATGTAATGGAAATGGCTACAGAGTTGAAGAGCAAGAACTCACCGCTCTCTTTGTTGAAAGAACTTTGTTCATACGTCTACACTAATTTCAAATACAAAAAAGGAATCACAACTGTAGAAACAACCCTGGATGAGGTCTGGAAAATAAAATCGGGTGTGTGTCAAGACTTTGCACAGATATTAATCTCAATGATTCGTTTGTCTGGAATTCCCGCGCGCTATGTCAGCGGATATATTTGTCCGAATAAAAATGGGATGCGTGGTGAGGGCGCAACGCACGCGTGGGTTGAAGCATACTTGCCTTTTTACGGATGGTTGGGGTTAGACCCCACCAACAATTGCATCGTTAATGATACCCATGTTCGTTTAGCTGTGGGAAGGAATTTTTCGGATTGCTCTCCTGTCAAAGGAACTTACCGCGGGACGTCTGAACATACGCTTGAAGTTTCTGTTTCAGTGTCGTATGAAGACGGACATATTATTGAAGGAGCAAATGAAATTGTGGAGCACGAACCCGTTACTTCGTTCACTAAGAATTCGTACCGGAGGCATCAGGAGATTCAGATGCAGCAATAATTTTTAAACTTCCTATTCAACCATTTCCTAATTGATGCTTGCTATTTTTTTATTACTTTGAGTGCGAATCTGCATTGATCAATGAGTGAAGAACTTCTAAAAGCAATTATTCAATTTTTTGCCATTGTTGCGAAAGAGCGCATCACGGATGAAGAACGGACGATCATCAAAGAATTTTTGTCGCTGCATCTGAATCAAGATGGCGTGCGCTATTACCTTTCGCTGTTTGATGACTTCTGCAAGGTAAATAAGCCAGCAGCAGCCCAACTTACCAACGTTGATGAAGCTACTCAAGAGTTTGTTGACGATTGGGCGCAGATCATTCAGATTGCGCGCAAAGTAAATCAGTCCCTCACCACACAGCAAAAAGCAGTGTTGGTAATAAAAATTATTGAACTTGTTTTTGTTGGCGATGAACTTTCTGAGCGGCAAAGCAACCTGATTTTCTATATAGGTGAAGCACTAAAAATTCCGGCCAAAGATTTTCGCGCGATGCGTGCGTTTGTGCTGGGCCATGATGCCGAAGAATTACTTTCAAAAAATATTCTGATCATTGACGAGAGCCCTGAGCCTGAAGAACACAGCGGACCGCATTTGATGGCAAGAAACCTCTCGGGGATGATTGCCATTCTTCGCCTGCCCGACATTGAAACGTATTTCATAAAATACCTGGGCATCACTCCGCTTTACCTGAATAGCCTTCCGCTTAAATCGAGGAGAGTAGATGTGTTTCCAACCGGCAGCACCATTCGAGGTGCGAAGATTGAACCGATTTACTACAGTGATGTTGTCAGTAAATTTTTAATTGAAGAAAGCAGCACCAAAATAAGTTTCATAGCCGACCACGTGTTCTATCATTTCAAAAGTGGTAGGGCAGGCTTGCAAAATGTGAGCATTGCTGAGACCGGAGGGAAATTGATAGGCGTGATGGGAGGAAGTGGTTCAGGCAAATCCACGTTGATGAATGTGCTGAATGGAACCGATAAACCTTCGAGCGGTCGTGTGTTGGTAAATGGAATTGACATTCATCAACATCCTGAAAAGGTGGAAGGTGTGATTGGCTACATTCCTCAGGATGATTTGCTGATGGAGGATTTGACCGTTTATGAAAACTTGTATTACTCAGCTCGCCTTTGTTTCAAACATTATTCGCACGAAGAAATCGTAAAGACCGTTGAGAAAGTGCTTTCTAATTTGGGACTGACTGAAACTCGAAATTTGAAAGTGGGATCGCCTTTGCAAAAAACGATTAGCGGTGGCCAACGAAAGCGACTGAACATTGGATTAGAACTTTTGCGCGAACCCACCATTCTTTTTGTGGACGAGCCAACCTCGGGGCTTTCTTCACGTGACTCAGAAAATATCATGGATTTGCTCAAGGAGCTTACACTTCATGGCAAAATGATTTTCGTAGTCATCCATCAGCCTTCTTCCGATATTTTTAAGATGTTTGATACGTTGCTGATTCTGGATGTGGGTGGTTTTCAAATTTATTACGGCAACCCGATTGAGTCAGTAAATTATTTTCAGAACATCATCAACGCAGCCAACAAAACACCGGGCGCCTGCCCTGAGTGTGGAAATATAAACCCTGAACAAGTATTTAATATTATTGAAACTCGTGTAGTGAATGAGTACGGTCGCTTTACGCACGTGCGCAAGGTTTCACCAGGGCAATGGTATCAATATTTTAAGCAAAAGATAAAACTGCCGCGCATTGAAGAAGTAAAAGAACCGCTGCCTGCATCGCAGCGTATTCCGAACTGGATTCAACAGCTCAAGATTTTTGTCACCCGCGATGTTAAATCAAAATTGGCCAACCATCAGTACGTCACCATCAATGCGCTGCTTACTCCGTTGTTGGCTTTATTCATTGGATACTTCGTGCGCTACTATGATTATGTAGGGGTGGATAATGCGAGTTATACGTTTTACGAAAACGCCAACATACCCGTGTATTTTTTCATGAGCATTGTGGTTGCTCTTTTCGTGGGGTTGATTGTTAGTGCCGAGGAGATTTTTCGCGATCGAAAAATTTTACGGAGGGAACGTTTCCTGCACTTGAGTAGGAGCAGCTACTTTATCTCAAAAGTGACCATCTTGTTTTCGTTGTCGGCCTTTCAAACCGTCTTGTTCATTTTGGTTGGTAATTCCATTCTTAAAATCCCGTTGACAGAAATGCGTTATTGGTTGATTTTGTTTTCATGCTCTTGCTTTGCCAATATGCTGGGCTTGAATATTTCTTCTGCTTTCGATTCGGCTGTGACCATTTACATCATCATACCAATCCTCATCATCCCTCAACTTTTATTGAGCGGAGTGGTGATCAGTTTTGATAAATTCAATCCGCGGGTTGGCACACCCAATGGAATTCCGTTGCTGGGCGAAATGATGGCCTCCCGCTGGGCATTTGAAGCCTACATGGTTACGCAGTTCAAAGATAATCCGCTGGAGAAAAAATTTTATGCTATTGATAGCAAATGGAAAATGGCTGATTATAAACGCACGTATTATTTGCCCGAGCTAGAATCAAGATTGTCGTTTGCTCTTCATCATCGCGAAGGTTGGAACAACAGAAGCGAAAATAATAAAGTGGCAGCGGCTCTTAATCTACTGCGCACCGAGCTTCTCTTTGAATCGAATTTAGTAGGCAAGAAAATGCCTGAGTTAAATTCGTTGCAAGTAGGGAAATTTGATTCGGCCGTTTTTCTGAAAGCCAATCAATTTATAAAAGCGTTGCGCGAGTATTATTCGAATCACAGCAGAAAAGCACAAGACGAACGCGAAAAATTGATGTCGCAATTAAATGATGACGAAGAAAAAAGAGTTGCGTTCGATCAATTGAAATTGAAATACCAGAACGAAGCAGTGACAAACATGGTCGAAAATACACAGAGCCCAAAGCGCGTGGTAGAGTGGGAGGGCGAGATGGTTCAAAAGATTTATCCTATTTATTTTAATGAACATCGACCCGAGCATTGGTTCGACTTCCGCGATAACTTTTATATCCCTCAAAAATATTTTGCCGGACAAAAAATTGACACGCTCTATTTTAATCTATCAGTGATCTGGATCATGACGATCCTATTGTACGTAATGCTGTACTACGAGCTTTTGAAGAAGGCCGTGCATGGCGTTGAACTATGGCAAAAATACGGCCGGAAGTTGCGCACCTGATCACCAACGAAATTCTTTCTAACTTGCACCCTCGTTAAACAGCTTAACTGAATTCCCTTTGACATTCGATGACTTTAATTTTGAAACCCGCTTGCAAGAAGGCTTGCATGCCATGGGTTATGAAAAACCAACACCCATTCAAGCGCAGGCCATACCGTTGATTATGCAGAAGCACGACCTGGTGGCTTGTGCGCAAACCGGTACAGGCAAAACGGCCGCTTATCTCTTGCCGATTTTGAACAACATCATTCATTCCGATCATCGGCATTTGAATACGCTCATCATTGCGCCTACACGCGAGTTGGTTCAGCAAATTGATCAACAGGTAGAAGGCTTTGCCTATTTCACAGGTATCAGCTCGATTCCGATTTATGGTGGTGGTGATGGTGCCACGTGGGACGTGCAGAAAAAGGCACTAGAATCTGGAGTTGATTTGATGATTGCAACACCGGGCCGATTGATAGCACAACTTGCATCGGGTGTGATTGATTTGAAACACGTGCAACATCTGGTTCTCGATGAGGCCGACCGCATGCT
>DPLR01000349.1 GCA_003541895.1 Cytophagales bacterium
ATTGTATCACTTATTGTATGCGTCAGATCTTACGTCCGCACCATTTGCTTGTAACTGGTCATAAAGTTCAATCACCCTTTTTTTGATCAACGGAACCTGATCTTTCGAAAAAATATTTTCTGGCTGGGACTCTGAAAGTATTTGAGCAGCATCTCCATCCACAGGACCAATGTAAAGTATGGGGCGTTGGGTTGCAAGGTATTCAAACAATTTACCAGTAACCACAAACTTTGTTTCTTCGAATACACACAAAAGCAATAGCGCAGCACTCTTCATCTGGCGCAACGCTTCATTATGCGGCTGAAAAGAATCGAGTTGTAAAAACTCTTCTAAACCAAATTGCTTTACAGATTCAATTACGGAGGGTGCAACTCGTCCTGTTAGTTTTATTTTCAGTTTTTTGAAAAGCGGGTCATTCTCTTTTTTAAGCTGTGAAAGAGCTTCCCACAAACCTATCGGATTGATTCGCGCAAAGAATGAACCCATGTGCACGATTGAAAAATATTTATCGGGTTCGGCTTTTATGTTTGAGAAATCATTTTCATCAAAACCATTGGTAACAACAGTCACTTGGCTTCCACGCTTTTCTTCAAATTCCATTTTCATTCCTCTGCCAACAACCGTAACCTTATCTGCCTTGGTTAAAACTTCTTTCTCTAAACGGTGATGCTTCTTATCAGCCCACTTGGTCAAGATTAATTCGCGGTAATAATCCATATTCGTCCATGGATCTCTGAAATCGGCTAGCCAAGGAATATTCTTTTTTTTCTTCAAGGAAAGAGCGATCAGGTGCGCGCTGTGCGGTGGGCCAGTTGAAACGATCGCATCAATTTTATTTTCACTCAAGTACTTGCTTAAAAATTTTATCGAAGGCTTGATCCAAAATCTCCGAGCATCGGGGATAAAAATATTGCTACGCACCCAGACTGAAATTTTCTTTACAAGAGAAATTGTTTCGCCTGACTTAATCTCATCAGGGTTTTGACTGCCCTCCTTTTTTTCTTTTACCAAAAACTTGTAGAGGTGATAGGGCTCCCAGATCGGACGTTTAATTACTGAAATATTTTTTGGCACCTCATTCAACATCGATTGATCGGTAAGTGTGTAATGACCGTTGCTCACAGTAAAAATGATTGGTTCCCAACCAAAATCAGAAAGATACTTACTGAACTTTACCCATCGTTGTACGGCAATACCACCGGCTGGCGGCCAATAATAGGTAATGATTAAAACTTTTTTCGGCATCGAAGGGAATCAGCGCAATTTTTCGGCAATGTACGTAGTCAATATTTCAAGAGCCTTCTCAAAGTTACTGTTATTCGGTATCACTAAATCAGCATAGTGCTTTAAAGGTTCAATCTGCGATTCATAAATTGGCATGACATGGTATTGATAACGATAAAGGACATCATCCAAATCATATCCGCGCTCAACCTGGTCGCGCTTAATTCTACGTCCCAACTTCACATGATCTTTTGCTTCAATAAAAATTTTCACATCAAGTTCGTTGGCGATCTCCTCAAAGAACTGAACAAACAAACCTTCAACAACCAAAATCGGAGCGGATTTGAACTCAAGGGTTTTGGGTGTTGCGCTTGGGTTGTTGAACGTATATTCATTCTTGATCACGTCTTGCCCGGCTTTCAATTTTAAAAGGTCTCTTAAAAAAGCATCGCGATCAATGGAAACGGGCAGATCAAAATTTTTTACTCCGTTCTCGTCAATAGGTTGCTGGTCGCGTGGTTTGTAATAATTGTCCTGCGAAATCAAACACATTTCCTCAGGCTTAAAATTACTGGCCAGGCCTTGAAGAAAAAAAGTTTTGCCCGACCCGCTGCCTCCGGTAATGCCAATAGTTAGAGGTTTCATTGTCTCGAAAATTCAGGATTCCAAATTATGAACTTAACTAATTTTTCAATGGCGCGTGCCCGGTGACTAATTTTATTTTTCTCGTCCATTGTCATTTCGGCTAGTGTTTTACAGAATCCATCCGGTATAAAAACGGGATCATACCCAAAGCCATTTTCTCCTCGCAAATCCAAGCCAATGCTACCGTTAAGAATGCCTTCAAACTGATAAGCAGCTCCATTCAAAAACAAAGTTATCACTGTTATAAAGCGTGCCTTTCTATTTTTAATGCCCTGTAGATTTTTTAATAGGAGACTGATGTTGTCACTGTGGCTCCGCTGTGAGCCAGCATAAATTGCCGAATCTACACCTGGCAATCCATTCAATGCTTCAACTTCTAGTCCTGAGTCATCGGCAAAACAATTGACCTTATAATTCCGAAAAACATATTCCGCTTTTTGATGTGAGTTACCTGCAATTGTTCCAGTAGTTTCGGCAAGTTCTTCTTTACAACCAATGGCGCTTAGACTCATCAAATCAATTGAAGGAAGAAGCATCGATTTTACTTCCTCAATCTTATGCTGATTGTTAGTGGCAAAGCAAAGTTTCATTTAGTGAATAACTTTGATCAGCTTGATCCGATACTCCAAATTTGAATTAGCAGGAATTTTTGCGCTCGGAGATGAACTTCCATATCCATAACCTGAAGGCACATACATTTTCACGTACGATCCTTCCTTTAATTTCGGAAGAATTATTCGCCAAGCTGGAATCTGATTTTTCAAAGAAAGCTTTGTAGCAATGGTATCCTTCACAAAGAGCGAATCTGCTTTCAAAATATTTCCTTTAAAAGTGGCAATAATAGAATCTGTGGCTGATGGAATTGAGCCCGTTCCAACAGTATCTATTGTATAACGAATTCCAGAACGATCCACAATCGGCAAAATACCTTCTTGAGAAAGGTACGAACCAATAACCGTTGTATCGGCATAGAGATGAGTGCCTTTACTATTTATCAAATGAAAATCATACGCGAGATTAGAATTGCCAGGAATTGTCATGTTGTTAACCGTATAAGGCAATTGTCCATAGGCGAGACCCGATGGAATAAACAACCTTCCTTTACTGCCTGTGGTAATCAATGGAACGGTATTCTGCCAGCCCGCCATTACAGAAGATAATAAAACTGTGACGGTATCAGAAGTAATTTTTGTTAAACTGAAATCATGATTTATGATTTGTGCGGTATAAGCAACTTTAATCGAGTCAGACAATACCGGATAAATACCAACAGCTAAAGAATCAATGATGTACCAAGCACCTCCTACCACCTTAGTAGCGGAGATATTATTAGTTTTCAGAAAGGCGTGAATGGCAATTGTATCTGATTTGAATTGGGCTTTAGGGTTAAAGACGTTGTCATTAATACAAGAAAATGAAATCAGTGAAAGTAGGCCAAATAGTTTTAAACTAGATTTCATAAAATCCTTACAAAATCAGTCTTGTTCACTAATGATGGATTACTTTCTTCAATTGGACTGTGCAAACCAAAATTGATTTGGCTGGAATTCCTGAATTGGAAGTAGGTCCATACGCTAAACTAGATGGAATATATAAAGTAATAGTTCCTCCTTCTGGAATAAGTGGTCA
>DPLR01000416.1 GCA_003541895.1 Cytophagales bacterium
CGCAACCGAACATGACAACGCTTCGACTCTCGGAGATGAACCATTTCAATTCTATCAGAAGTTTAAAAACAAGGTAGAAATTTTTGTGTGTGAAAATAGGGTTGAGGGAATTCGAACAGCGCTTCAGCTTAAACCGGGCATTCAAGTTTTTCTTTTAGACGATGCATTTCAACATCGAAGGGTGAAACCGATGCTTTCAATTTTGCTTACTGAATTTTCAAAACCATTTTTCAATGATTTTATTTTGCCACGAGGAAGGTTGAGAGAGTCGAGATACGGTTGTAAGAGAGCAGACGTGATCATGGTAACAAAATGTATAAGTGTTACAAACGAAGTTGAGCAAAAATATCAAGCAGAAATACATTCATACTCGAGCATAAAGCCGATTTTTTTTACGAAAATAAATTATTCAGAACCTATTTCTTTTGCAGAGGGCGAAATCAAAAGAGACATTGTTTTGGTTTCTGGCATTGCTAACAGTGTGATGCTCAAAGAGCACGTAACTGCAAATTACAATCTGGTACTTCATTTTAATTTTGGAGATCACCATAGATATTCCTCAAAGGATATTGAACAGATTCAAATAGCGAGTATAGAAAACTATGCTTCCATTATTACGACAGAAAAGGATTATGCCAAGCTAATTCACATGGATATTGACAAGAAACTTTGGTTTTATCTACCCATTCAATCGAGTTTCATAAACAGTGGTTCAGAATTTGATAGGTATGTTTACGAAAAAATTGAAAATCATTTAAGTAAGTAATGGTGCGCTATCTCTTTCTTTTTCTGGCCTATTTCTTTGTGATCGTGAGTTATGCGCAGGATAAACCCCTTCCAGGTAAACGTAAAGTCACTCAGACTACTCAGAGCGACTTGACTAAAGGAACTGAAAAAAGAACTCGTTCAAAAATTGTAAATGACTCGGCTAAAAATATTTACGGGCCTAAGACAACACTTTCTATAACGGAGAACGAGATCTTTGAGAACAAGAAAAGTTATACAGTATTAGATACTTCAATATTTAATTTACATCGTTGGGATTTTGTTAAAAAGTATGACAACAAATATCAGGATTTGGGCAATGTAGGCACTGCGTTAAATCCGATTTTCCCCCTTTTACCAACAACCATAGGAGCGTCCTCCGGATTCAAAGTTTATGATCTCTATTATGAATCGGCCGAGCCGCGGTTTTATGATACCAAATCCCCTTTCTCCAGAATAAATATTATTTGGGGAGGGCGTGGAAGATCAATTACTCACATCGAATTTACTCGCAACATAAACCCACGATGGAATTTTGGTTTTAATTACAGGCCTATACTATCTGCAACACAGATTGGGTATTCAGGCAACAAGTTATATCAAGTGAAAAGCCAGTATTATGATTTCTATTCATCATATAAATCGAAGAATTCAAAATATAAACTATTATTAAGCTATCGTAGAATTCGCCATCACGTAATAGAGAATGGCGGAGTAAAAAATGCTACAACTTATGGATCCTATTTCGATCCGAATGCTGGCCCTAGCTTAAGTATATCCACTGATCCAAATAAACCATATACAGCTTATACTGATGAGTTAAGAAACCATTTGCATCTGTTTCAACAATTTCAGTTTGGAAAGGCAGCACAACTCTATCAGAAACTTGACCTTACGAAACAAACAAATACGTTTCGTGTATTTAATTCAGCATCTGCTCTATCGGAAGCATCCGATTTTTTTGGTACGTTGTATACTGACACCACTCTTCTTCATGCCATCAGTGGCGTCCCCCAAAAACAACTTCTGATTAACGATGTCAATACATTTCAAACCTTTCAAAATGAATTTGGCTTTAAAGGAAATGCCGCATTTCTGTTTTATGATTTCTATTATAAGCTCCGCACGTATAATAACCACATGAATAATTTATTAGGCCAGGTTCCTTCTTCAATTGGAATTGAAAATTACGTTGGAAGCAAGATCGTTCTTCGATATGACTCGCTCAGTTTTTTATCAGGTCAAGCAGAATATCTTTTGGATGGTCATTATAAAATAGATGGACAATTACGCACACCTTGGTTAGATGCCGATCTGCGAAGCTCATTGTCGAAACCAGGATTTATGCAGCAAGGCTATCGAGGAGGGTACAATGCCTGGACAAATACTTTCACGAATATATTTTCAAATCAACTGAGCGGAAGAATAAAGGTGAATGCCGGACCGATTTATTTCTCTCCGGGTATGACTTATACCTTACTGCACAATAATATTTACTTTGCTCACAGCGATTCCATTTCACAGATGGCCAGCCCTCAACAGTCAACGGGTAATCAACAAATTGTTTCGACAAGTCTAAACATGGGGATCCGGTTCTTAAAAAGATTTCACCTCAGACCAGAGGTAATTTATTCCAAGATTTATAATGATGATCCGCTATTTAACCGCAATGGTTATACTTCAAGTATTCCTGATTGGTTTACCAATGTTCAGTTGAGTTATGAAAATATTATTTTCAATGGAGCCCTACAGTTGCAAGTTGGTTTTGATGCCCACTATAAATCCGCATACAAAGCGTTGGGGTACGACCCTGCTATTCAGCAGTATTATATTCAAAATAGTACAACCACTACACCGTTTTGGACAACTGATTTTTTTCTTAATGGAAGAATAAAGCGCGGTCGGTTTTTTATGAAGTACATTAATCTGGTTCAACAATTTACCGGACAAGGATACCTGCCCACACCTTTATACCCAAATGTGAAGAGCACTTTTGACTTCGGATTTGAATTGATTTTATTCGATTGAGATGGAAAAACACGTGCTTGGCTTAGAGTTGCCCACGGATCCCAGATGGGTAGATATCGCCGAGAAGAATATCGGAGAGATTTTAACGGATCATGCCTATTGTGAGCAGAAGGCTGCTAGCTCTTGTATTTCGTTAATTATTCAATTTCATGAAAAAGAAAAATTGGTTGAAATGCTCACACCGATAGTGACCGAAGAATGGAATCACTTCGCAAGAGTAATTAATGAATTAAAAAAAAGGAATCTTCAATTGGGTGCGCAGCGCAAGGATGAATATGTTGAAAAACTTTCCAGGATTTTAAAAAAAGGAGGAGACCGTACACAACAGCTAGTGGAAAAACTTTTAATGAACGCAATGATTGAAGCCCGTAGCTGCGAACGGTTTCGGCTGCTTTGGAAGGAAATCAAAGATGCAGAACTCAGTCAGTTTTATTATGAGTTGATGGTTTCAGAAGCGGGGCATTACAAAAATTTTCTTTCACTTGCTAAAGAATACGATGACCCTCAGCGAGTGCACCTAAGATGGCACGAGATGTTAGCACAAGAAGCAGAAATAGTTAAGTCTTTGAAAGCTCGAGCAGACCGAATGCACTAAATAGTAAAAGAGAGTAGGAGCACTTAAAAGCGAAATCCAACTTCATAAGTCCATTGCAGCGAATAGAAATGATGATACGCACGGCCTAAGTGTTCATGCCCTAACTTGGTATTTGTGTAATTAGCATAAGCCCCCTGAAGATCGCTTTGAATAAAGAGGTACTTTAAAAAAGAGAATCTAAGACCTAAGCTAGCACCCGCAACCCACCCATGATAATGAAAATATCCAGGATCATGGTCCCCTAATGCAGTATCTATTGTATAAGAAATTAACGGCCCAGCACCTGCTTTAGCGATAGTATTCAATTGAATTTTTTTTCTAGTCAAAATATTTTTCCTTTTAACTAAGTTGAGCATAAGATAATTGTTGCCGTTGGTATGCTGAAGGTGCAGAAGTGTATCATTGAGGGGCATACTTTGATCATAGAATGTGCCGTTAATGTATCCTTTTATATGAACCATTTGCCAAGGAGTTACAACGTATTTTAAATGATTCCAACCAACCTCAATTCCAAGATCGTTCTTGTCGTTAAAAAAATAACCAAGATTTAGATCGTACTGGGGTATGGTCAACCTGTTTGGGTACCACCACCTCCACATATCAGGCTTGTCGTTTGCCTTTGCACCCAGCAGCATGAAATCAAAATTGTTGGTATTGTAAGAGTTATGGTATTTAACATGGATATCGCTTTTAGAATACCAATCACGATTGTACCCCCAAGAGAAGTAGAATTCACCTTTCTTGTTAGCTGGTGATTGAGTATTGGAACCTTGCGATAAAGAAATATTTGAAAGAGAACCGATCAGCAGGCAGATAATGAATAGTTTCCGAAGCATTAGATTGTTCAAAATTTGAAATGAAGCCGCAAAAATAGAAAAACCTTCTATACAAGATCAATTTGTTGAACAATCCATTATTTTCTAATCGTATAAAAGCAAAATGCTGCGCGTATAGCACAGCATTAACAATTTAAGGTTAAACAGTTTGTCTTAAGAGACTTGGGCTTCAAGCTTGGAAGCAAGAACTGATTTAGGAACCGCGCCAATTTGCTTATCAACAATCTGACCATTTTTGAATACTAGTAGCGTAGGAATAGATCGAACTCCAAACCGTGCTGTAATCTGAGGATTTTCATCAACGTTTAATTTTGCAATAACAGCTTTGCCTTGGTAATCAGCAGCGAGTTCTTCAACGACAGGACCAATCATCTTACAAGGGCCACACCATTCTGCCCAAAAATCGACAAGAACAGGCTTGTCACCGTTAATTGTTTGATCAAAAGTTGAATCAGTTAGTTCAATTGTTTTTCCCATTCTTGAAAAATTTTAATGTTTGAGGATCAACACAAATATATATGAAATAAGTTCCGACAAGATGTCGAAGGGAGATCATGTAGATATTTCTATTTAACCTTAAAAGGTTGAGCTTGCCAATAATTCAAACGATTTCATTAATTATGTTTTCATATTTGTTCAATTTATCCTAATGATTGGTAGGCTCAAACATCTTCCTTTGACTGAATGGACTTAAAAAATTTCAAACGTTTGCGAAAAAAATATTTGGTTTTTTTTAGTTCAAGGCTTGGTTTATTGCGCAATTCCCCTGAATTTTAGAATGATTTAAACATTAACTTTACGTTAAGGCGATGTTTTTGTCGAATACCCAAAAAATAATTTTTAACCTAAATCAATTAATCTATGGCCAAATTGTATCTGTATGTGTGCAGGTACCTTGCTGTGATGCTCATGTGCCTGGCAACAACCGCCTTCGCTCAGCAAACAGTAACAGGTAAAGTAACGTCATCTTCTGACGGTTCAGCCCTACCCGGGGTAAACATTTTAGAGAAGGGAACTGGTAATGGAACTGTTACCGATGCGGATGGTAATTATACTATTACTGTTGGTGCAAATGCCACTTTAGTCTTCTCTTTTATCGGTTTTAAAGCTCAAGAGGTGGCCGTTGGAAGCCAGACTTCAGTTAATGTTGCTTTGGAATCGGATGTAACAGCTCTGTCAGAAGTGGTGGTTGTTGGTTACGGAACTACCAAGTCTAAAGATTTGACTGGGTCGGTTGCCGTTGTAAACAGTGAGAGCTTTAACAAGGGTGTTATTCAGAGTCCAGATCAATTGTTTCAAGGTAGGACGCCTGGTGTCAATGTTACTCCTTCAAGTGGTGAACCTGGTGCTGCTTCAACAATCATAATTAGAGGGGCTTCCTCCGTAACTGGAAATCAAAACCCTCTATACATTATCGATGGCGTGCCCTTGGATAACTCCAATACTAATTTAGCCTCAGCAAGTGGAATTGAAGGTTCAACAACCCCCAAAAACCCCTTGTTATTTTTGAATCCTAACGATATTGAAAGCATCACAATCCTTAAGGACGCTTCTTCAGCCGCAATCTATGGTTCACGTGCTGCAAACGGGGTAATTATCGTT
>DPLR01000436.1 GCA_003541895.1 Cytophagales bacterium
TAGACAACCGGCTAATGACATTGAAGCTCGTTAAAAATGGCCTTACCAAAGCAGCCATGTTTGGCCCGGATGGACATGTTATGCAGCCTTCAGAATATTTGTATAAGAAGAATGTGTTGGTGTTGCGTGGACGATTCCGCCCGGTGACTCATGTCAATGTAGATATGCTGCTCACTTCTCGGAGGCATTTTAGAAACGATCCGGAAGTAGAAAAGAGCAGAATAGTCATGCTCACGGAACTTACTCTAAACGATTTGAGCCCCGATGGAAAAATTGACGAAAAAGATTTCTTGCACAGGGCTGACATCATTTGCTCACTCGGGCAAAATGTAATGGTGTCTAACTATTTTGAGTATTACCGTTTGGTGGATTATCTATCGACTATCACCAAAGGCAGGAAAACTGGCTTGGTAATGGGTATCTATGCGCTTCAAAAAGTGTTTGATGAAAAGACCTACGAAAATATTCGTGGCGGAATTATGGAATGCTTTGCATCACTCTTTGGCAATAACGTGAAGTTGTATATCTATCCTGCCCTGCGCAGTGATAACACTATTTTTACATTAAAGGATTTCGAATCTGAACTTCCCCCAAAATTGAAAAACCTCTTTCGGTATTTGATGGACAACAACAAATTGGAAGATATTGATGACGCCAACATCAGCATCTTAAATATCATCTCCGATAATGTTTTAGCGATGATCAAAAAAGGAGAAGGGGGCTGGGAAAAATTTGTACCTCATAAAGTAGAAGAAGCCATTAAAGAGCATGGGCTTTTTGATTATCCAAAAGCTACCGATCCCCTAGAGGTAAACGCCTGATTATTTGATCTCGAATACGCCACTCCCAATTTTATAATCGGTGGCATAAATTTCAATGGTATATTTCCCAGCAGCGTAGTCTGATCCTTTTTCGTAGAAGAAAGATAATTTCTGTTTCGTGTTGTCGAATAAAATTTCCTGTGCTGCTGTATAAAATTCTTCTTTGCCATTGTAAATAAATGCGCCCGATCCTTTAGCGACATCAAAAATCACTTGGTTGTTCTCGTCAATAATCCGGATAATAATTTTCTTGCCTTCGATCGGAGCGACTTTATTTTCAGCCAGATTGAATTCAACTTTGAGTTTTTGAAGTTGTCGGTTTTTAAAAGGCGAGTCGCGCTCTTTGCCTTTGCTGTTTACTCCTTTGATGGAAATGTTTTCAGCCTTCAATTGAGAAGCAATGGCAACTTTGCCAGCAAGCTCATCTTTATTTTTTGAGAGCCGTGTAATGGAGTCGCTGAGTTTGTTTTGTTTGGTCTTTAGGTTTTTGTTTTCGCTGAAGAGCTGCGTGTTCACATTCTTTAACTTCTCGAGTTCTTCATCTTTTTGCTTGAGCAAAACTTCATACCCTTCCACGCGGTCTTTTAATTCTTTCAAGGCTTTAGCACTTCTACGATTAGATCTTTTTAACTCCGATTCAACTTCGGCTTTTGCTTTTTCTAATTCGCGAACATCGCCACCTAATTTTTCAATCTCAGCTATCTTCTGATCAAGCTCTGTTTGTATGTCTTTCAATTTTTGCATGGTCTCGCCCAAATCTTCTTCTGTGTTGGCGAGTTGCTCTTTCACCTCAACTTTTTCTTTATAGTCCAGGTATATTTTTACGCTTTGAATTAAAATGATAGCGATTAGCACACCGATGAAAATGGTAGTGCCATTACCTTTCTTAGATTCTTTTTTTTCTGTGGGGTCAGTCATTTCCATAGCATGCTAAGTTAATAAGACCAAATGAAATGTTGTTTGGTCAGCGATAAATCGAAAAATAAAATGCCACAAGTGAACAGATCAACGCTTGAGTAGACCAAATCGTGCTTCCTTAATTCATTCCAAGCTTTAGCCATTTCAGGTGAACGATAGATATCGTCAATTACAATGATTCCTGTATCCGACATTCGTTTAGCAATCCAATTGAAGTACCTCACGGTGGGTTCATATCGATGGTTGGCATCCATCAACGCAAAATCAATTTTGGCTGGATTTTGTAAATAGTCGCTCAAGGTTTGATCAATGTTTCCTTCAATGATTTCAATATTTTTTTTACCAAAGAGTTCAAAGTTGGTTTTGGCAATGTTGATCAAATCCGGATTGCCTTCAAAAGTTGTAACTCTACTTTTCTTGAGTTGTGCGAGATACAATGAAGTGATGCCCATGGAAGTGCCGAGCTCAACTATGTTTTCTGCTTCTATGTTTTCAGCGATCCGGTAAAACAATTCACAATACTTAGCATCAGTCAGGCTAGTGTGAGCGATTTTGCTGATTGACCGATCTTCGCTTTTAAAGTAAGCGGAGGTATCGCCCAAGTCTTTTAGTTTAATGATAGAGTTGTTTTGTAGCAGTTGGGTTCTCAGTTTTTCAATGTCAGTGAAATGAGATTTAGTTTCACCACGAATAATTCGCAGATAAAAATCGTAAAAGAAGGGTGAATGGATGGAATGTTCATCAACCTTGTCAAGCCAATGCTTGATTGAGGATTGTATGCGGAACAGGGTATTCAAAAGAAATAATTTCTTAAAGATAGAACTTTGAACGGACGGAATTAGAAATAAATAGACAGGGGGTCGATGGATCAGTTTAACCGCATAGGCGCAATCATCGTGAATTCAGGGATGGTAACCTCAAATCGAGAGCCATCCATGATCCGTTCCATCAGGTAGTTGCCCGACATTTTACCCATACCCGATTTTAGATTGCACCCAGACACATATTGATGCGACTGCCCCGGTTCAATAATAGGTTGTTGGCCAACTACACCTTCGCCTTCCACTTCACGCGATTCAAATCCGGCATCATTTATATACCAATGCCTGCGCAGCAACTGGATGGTAAATTCACTTTGGTTCTCAATCGTGATTCTATAGGTAAAAACAAAATGATGTTGACTTGGATTAGAATACGAAGGTTGGTATTCTGTCTCCACGCTTACTTTTACACCTTGTGTTACTTCTGCAATCATCTGGTCAAAAGTATTAATTTTTTCTAATTTACAAATTGATTCTAGAGTTCAATCATCGAAAAAAAAGTACATGGCTGTTGAAGTTAAAATTGCCCCTTCGTGGAAATCGCATTTAGAAAAGGAATTTGAACAGGAATATTTTATTGGGCTGATCGATTTTGTGAGGCAGGAATATCGCGAGCATGTGGTTTATCCACCTGGCAAAGAAATTTTCAGCGCTTTTGATTCTTGTGCGTTTGATGACGTGAAAGTGGTGATCATTGGTCAAGATCCTTATCATGGCCCTGGCCAAGCAAACGGTTTGTGCTTTTCCGTGCGCGATGGAGTAAAGCCACCGCCATCGCTGGTCAATATTTTTAAAGAGATACATTCGGATTTAGGTAAGCCTATTTCGAAATCGGGTGATCTCAGTCGATGGGCTCACCAAGGTGTGTTGTTGCTCAATGCTACGCTTACGGTGCGCGCTTCGACCCCTGGCTCTCATCAAAATAAGGGGTGGGAAAAATTTACGGATGCGGTAATCAACCTTATTTCGGAAAAGAAAAACAATGTTGTGTTTCTCTTGTGGGGAGCTTATGCACAAAAGAAAGGTGAGGTAATAGATCGGTCAAAACATTTGGTCTTGATGAGCGCACATCCTTCGCCATTCTCAGCAGACCGTGGATTTTTCGGATGCAAGCATTTTAGCAAAGCCAATGAATATCTTCGAAGTAAGGGACTGAAAGAAATTGATTGGTAGCGAAATAGTAATTAGATTAATAGGATTCTCACTACTCAAATCTCTTTACTCAATACTAATTAATCAGCTTAAAGAATCTTCTCCACCTGATTTTATCGAAGAAGCTTCCATATTTATCAAGCGAAAGCCAAATGAAAAATCCTTTGCCTACAATGTGATCCTCCGGTACGAAACCCCAATAGCGCGAGTCCAGGGAGTTATCGCGGTTGTCGCCCATCATGAAATA
>DPLR01000218.1:0-1748 GCA_003541895.1 Cytophagales bacterium
AAAGCATTTACTTTTATTGATTTCAACAGGTTTTATGTATGGATTAAGTTCCGTTATATCTGTGCAGGCAATTTGTTCTGCTTGAACAATGTTGTTGCTTCAGGTATCGGTTTTTCAAGATGGCTCGGTGTGGACGATTTGATAGCAGGGCTTTGGTCAGGAGGTTGGGAGCGTTGCATTCTTCGGTAATGCTTGGAGTTTTGAAGTACTTAAAATGCAATGAAAGCCATGCCTATTTTCCTTTTTAAAAGTCATTATGCCCGTTCTGCCCTTAGTCATCTTCAGCCTTACTGTTTATTTTTATTTTGTAGGAGATTGAGGTTATGGACCAAACCGTTAGAAAGATATTGAACGAAAAAATCGGCCCGATAAACAAGCAAGAGAAAATGGATTTGTCGTCGGACCTGGACTTATCAAAAGCATTGATTAACCTAACCAGTCTCGAAGAGCACTTCTTCGTTACCGACGTTAAAACAGAAAATGCTAAATATTTTGGCAGGCTGAATGAAACAAGGTCGATACGGAAAGATTTGCTAATACAAATAATTAATGACTACGAAGGCGAGGCTTGGTATATATATAAGTTCTTACTTTCTGCATCCATGCGACTGATGGAAGTCGGCACCAAGCAGTTATCCATGGGCAATAACGAAGAAGCGAAAGTCTTGTTTGAAAAAGCCTGTGGCCTGTATTGTTTGTTTTGTGGCATTAATATGAACGTGATCGATACCATCCAGCATAAAAAAATCGACGACAAAGCCTTGAATAAACATGAGGAAACGAATGGCGGCTTTTTCGACAAGTTAGGCGAGCGTATCAAGAAAGCCATCGATTGTCATATAGAATGAGACACACAGCTACGCCCCATATTGCAATGCTTTGTATTTGAGGCAGGCCAGTCATGTGATTGTCAAAAGGCATTCCGAGCTGTGATTTCGTTGCTTGCTATGTCTCGAAAATCCTGAAGAAAATCCTGAAAGCGATAACGCGGGCAGTAACAAAGACCAATACCATTACCGCGAGCGGTTTACCGGACAATTTCACGGCGCCATTACCTTACCCGGTCCGGCCAATGCTGCCAAAATGGCGACTGATTTACCATAACGGTGTCTTGACGATAACCAGTCCTAAAGCTTGAATGCACCCATTTTGTCCATGTTATCTTTTGGAAAACAATAACTTCTATCGAGTCGTCAGATCTGCCTGTATCCAGACTTGAAAATATTAAACTCATCCCTATTTTGGCTGCGTGTACGCTCAAGTTACACTGAGCCTTTACTATAAATTCATTATTTATACCATAATAAGCGCTTAACACGATTTGCATTGCAAAACGCATCATCGATTGCGGGTTTGCTATTAACCACCGAAACCATGATAGCTGAATTGCCTAAGGATGAGAAACCAAGCCATCACGGTGCTGGAGTCAATGAGATGATGTAATTTAGTATTGAAGAGGGCGGTTTTTACCAATGTGCAAACCGCCCTCTGGCTTGTACCGCAATGTCATCATGACTGCAAAATAGCTAAAAACTCCTTCAATCATTTTAACAATCTACTTGATATAGTAAGAGCCAGGTTAAAACTAGCCAGTTAGAGGACTTCATACCAATCAAATGTTGACCAGGTAATTCACTTAGCCTGTTTTATTTTAAGATACTGTGAATTTGAAGTGGTTGCCGTCTTCATATTCTATTTCATCGTCGCTTCGGACCGCTATAAATAGTTATTGATAGCAGCCATTTCCG
>DPLR01000218.1:1996-2585 GCA_003541895.1 Cytophagales bacterium
ACTTTGTGCGCTCGGAAATATTAAAGTGTTACTTTATTAAATGAATATTATCGACTTAGTGCATATAGGTATTCATACGTATTGTTCACTTAGTTCACAATATGGTAGTTTAATTATGGATAATTCAAAATTACTGACGATTAATCCATTTTTATGTGGAGTGAAAACTTTTGCTTTTCAAGCATTTTTTCCAGCGCCATCCGATTAATTACAACAAAGGTTTTATATTATGAATATTATCAAAAACGTAGTATTAACTTTATCACTTGCTTTATCTTTTGGCTCAATCAGCATTATCGCTAATGCAGAACAAGCAGCCAAAAGTTCAGCTTACAGCCCGAATCAAACCATTATGTATATTGAAAAGGCTAAAGTCGAAATTATGCATACCGATTTCGTGCCACCTAGCAAAAATTTAAATGCTGCGCGTACGGAATCCGAGAAAGTTACAGGAAATCCCGACATCGTCAAAAAGGCCACCGCATGCATCATCCAGGCGCAAATCAAAGTAAAAGAAGGTGAGCTAAAAGGTGCGACAGACGAGATGAACAAGGCGTTAGAGTTGTATAAATCAATCAAGTCAGAATAA
>DPLR01000648.1 GCA_003541895.1 Cytophagales bacterium
GTGAGGCACCCTCGCAATGACGTTTTATTCTTTTATTTTTTGTTTACGTCACTGCGAGCACCTGTGTAGGGAAGTGCGTAGGGCCAAGCAGTCTTCTAATATGAAAACAGTTTACTCACCAAAATTTTACCTCGAATTCAAATAAATCTTTCCATTCTGGATTCATTGAATTGATTAAATCAATCTTCTTTTGCCTCGATCCGCCTTTAATCTGTTTCTCGCGGTCGATTGCTTCTTCAATTGTTGAAAAGCTTTCGTGATAGACCAACTTGTGAAGGTTGTATCGGGCGGTAAAACTCTTTGGATAATAATTTTCTTTGTGCTCTATAACACGACCAGGTAAATTGGCCGTGACACCAACGTAAAATGTTGTGTGGTGTTCGTTGGTCATAATGTAAACTGAACCACCTCTAGTCATCATTATAAAACTATATAAAAATGCCGTCACTGCGAGCACCAGCGTGGAAAGAGCTCGGAGCGAAGCAGTCTCGTTGGGTGAAATTGGTTTACTTCCTTGGAGATTGCTTCGGGCGAGACGCCCTCGCAATGACGTTTTATTTTTTTGTTTACGTCACTGCGAGCGCCAGAGTGGAAGAGCGTGGAGCGAAGCAGTCTCGTTGGGTGAAACCGGTTTACTTCCTTGGAGATTGCTTCGGGCGAGACGCCCTCGCAATGACGTTTTATTTTTTTGTTTACGTCACTGCGAGCGCCAGAGTGGAAGAGCGCGGAGCGAAGCAGTCTCGTTGGGTGAAATTGGTTTACTTACTTGGAGATTGCTTCGGTCGAGGCGCCCTCGCAATGACGTTTTATTTTTTTTGTTTACGTCACTGCGAGCACTAGCGATGGGATGGAGATTGGGGCGAAGCAGTCTCGTTGGGTGAAATTGGTTTTTGTTTCGCGTGAGGTACCTCGCAGTAGAGAATATTTAACCGTATTGGCTTCGTTCACGCAGCTTTTTGAAACAAGTAACTTTCGCAGGAAGGTGCATGTTTAAAAACTGAGTATCTTTGAAATGATGGCTTCTATCTTACCTAATTTTGAATATGATATTTTCATCTCGTATCGTCATAAGGATAACAAGGGTGATCAGTGGGTAACGCAATTTGTGAACGAACTGAAGACAGAACTCGAAGCTACCTTCAAAGAGAATATCTCCATTTACTTCGACACCAACCCCCACGATGGACTGAGCGACCATCACGATGTGGACTTGAGCCTGAAAGAAAAAGTAAAGTCGCTGATTCTTATTCCAATTGTTTCGCAAACCTATTGCGATCCGAAAAGTTTTGCATGGAGAAATGAGTTCGTGCCTTTTCGGGAAATCGCTTCTGCCGATCAATTTGGTTTGAAAGTGAAAGTAGCCAATGGCAACGTAGCCAGCCGGATTTTACCGGTGCGCATTCATGAGTTGGCAAGCGAGGATTTGAATTTTCTGCAGCAGGAACTTGGCGGAATACTGCGGGCGATAGATTTCACTTTCAAATCTTCCGGAATCAACCGGCCTTTGCTTCGAACGGATAAACAAGAAGAGAATTTCACTAAGACAACCTACCGCGATCAGATCAACAAAGTGGCGAATGCCATCAAAGAAATTCTGGATGCACTAAAGCATAGCAGCTCTTCGCATGAGGTTCGAAACAAGGGAGAACATTTCCTTGGCTCCAATGCTACCCTTCCTGTTTCTGCCACCACTTTGTTTGGTCGTGATAAAGAATTGGGTGAGCTAATTGAACTGCTGAATGTAAACCGGGTAGTTACGATCATTGGAACAGGAGGGATGGGAAAAACGCGATTGGCACTTGAACTTGCACATCGCCTGAAAGAGAAATTTTCAGGAAACGTTGTGTTTGCCTCGATGGCGGCAGTAGTCAACGTGGAGGATGTTATTCCCACATTGGCGAATACCTTGGGAATCAAAGAGGCAGAAGGCAGAGATTTGGTGAAAGGAATTTCAACGGTGATTGGTGATCGGAGTGCGCTGCTGGTGTTGGATAATTTGGAACAAGTCATTGCCGTAGCTCCGCGTGTGGCGGAATTAATTTCGAATTGCCCTCACCTGAAAATAATTACAACAAGTCGCACCCCATTGAAGATCAGTGCTGAGCATGAGTATGCACTTAAACCACTTTCACTTCCCTCAAATAAGGAAATCAAGTCTGTTGACCAACTTCTTGAATTTCCATCGATCTCTTTATTTGTAGATCGTGCAAAAAAAGTAAATGGTGCTTTTCAATTGACCAATGAAAATGCAACGGAAGTAATTCAAATATGTGAGCGTCTCGATGGCTTGCCGCTTGCGTTGGAACTTGCTGCCGCACGCATTCGCATGATGTCGGCCAAACAATTGTTGCAACGCCTGGAGCACGCATTGGATATTCTTACCAGTGGCGCAAAAGATTTACCGGAACGGCATCAAACGTTGCGCGCCACCATTGATTGGAGTTACTCGCTGTTGACTGATTCTGAAAAGAAATTATTCCGGAGGATGTCGGTGTTCACCGGAGGGTGCACGATGGAAGCAATAGAAGCAACATGCTATGAGGGAAATGCAATAGCGGCATTGGATGAGTTGGAATCTTTGGTTGACAAAGGATTGGTGCAGCCTGTGGGATATTCCGATCGGTTCATGATGCTGGAAACAATAAAAGAGTATTCTCTTGAAAGACTTAATGCAGTAAAAGAAGTCGATGAAATAAAATTCCGACAGGCAGACTATTTTTTGAAAGTCGCGAATCAGGTAAGCGAGGGATTAGAAAACAAAGATCAACTGGAGGCGATGCGACTAGGTATCGCGGAAGAATCAAACATGCAAACAGCGTTGGATTTTCTGCTAAGCAAAGCCAGAGAAGGAAACGCAGAGGCAACGGAAATGGGTTTAATGATTTGCGGTCTTCTTTGTTTTTTCTGGCATATCCGCTGCAAACATATTATGGCGCGACACTATTCAAATTCATTTCTGTCGTTGCCCCATTGCCCTGCTTCAAGTAAGGGAAAATATTTGACTTTGAATACCGTGGGATTGGCTTCTTCCACGCTCGGCAAACTTGAGCAAAGTATTAAGGAGCACCAAGCTGCGTATGATATTGCCAAAGTAATGAATGATAAAAGAGCGATGACATTTGCGTTGCTGGGAATGCTCATCGCCAACGTTGGACTGGGAAAAGTAGAGGAGGCTGCCAACAACTTAAACGCATATCTATTATTTTGCCCTGAAGTAGGAAGTGATTTTTATGTTGCTTTCGGCCATACTGCAAGAGGAATCATGCATTTGGTGAAAGGAGAATTAGATGGTGCACAGAAAGCGTACGAGCAAGCGCTTATCATTCAAAATGCCATTCCAGACAGAGAGGGTGGAGGACTTTCTCTTGGCGGACTAGCATTAATTTCTTCCCTTCGAGGGAACTACCAAGAGGCAATTGAAAAATACCGAGTTGCCTTGCACTCGTTTATTACCATCGGGGATCGTGCTGAAGAGGCGCGTATCCTTGAGGAAATAGCGTGGGTGTTTTTGAAAGCTGAAAATGCAAAGGAAGCCCGCAATCATTTTTTAGAATCCATTCGGGCATACGAAGATGTGGGTAGTGTGAGGGGAATTGGCATAGCACTTCTTGGTATTGCTGGTGTGGAATCTGTTGAGCATCGTCCATCGAAGGCGATTAAAATTGCAACGGCCGCTAAGCTATTTGCAGAGCAAGAAGGAATCGTCAACAACTACGGAGAAGGATTTCAAGGTAAAATTTATCTCGACAATGCCATGAACCAGTTGTCAAACGAGGAACAGGATCAAGCAATTGAGTCGGGAAAGAAATTGTCTTTGAAAGATACCCTACTGTTGGCTTCAGCAACAGAGAGTTTGATTCTTTAGATTACTTGGTTTAATTTTTCTTTGCTATCGCTGATCCATGATAATAGTATCGACTTCATTCGTGCAGCGTTCTTGAAATTAGTAATCCAGCAAAAAACACTTTTCTGCACCTCGCTGCGAGCACCCAGCGAGTGAATTTGTATGGGGCGAAGCAGTCTCATCGAGTGAAACTGGTTTACTTAATTGAGACTGACCTTAACAAACAACGATCAACTAAACTTGGATGTGTGTTGAAGATATACCTGTTTCTGCCACGCGGCCAGACGTGGATGCATGAACCGAAACCACAACGGAGGAACTAATGCAATAAGTATCATAGCCGGATAACCAAAAGGCAATTGCGGGCTGTCGTCTACATGATCGAGGACCTGGTATCGTTTAATGGCATTGGCATGATGATCGGAGTGTCGTTGTAATTGAAATAAAAAGAAATTACTGATGAGATGGCTGGCATTCCAGGAGTGCAATGGGTTGACGCGTTCATACTCACCATTGGGTTTTTGCTTGCGCACGATGCCATAGTGCTCAATGTAATTCACCAATTCAAGGAGCGTAAAGGCAATAATACTTTGGGTGAAGAAGAAGACGGGGATGGTGTACCACGGAACGAGGGGAGTAAAAAACAGTACGATCACTGCTGCGCAAAACAAACCCGGCAGTAGCAAGTACCGGATCATTCGGTTGTGCCAACTGAAAACAGAAAGACCTTGGCGGGTCAAACTTTCGTTTTCTAGCTGCCATGCGTGAGCATATCCAACAAACACAGAGCGAAACCAAAAGGCATAAACATTTTCTCCTTTTCGTGCTGTGGCCGGATCAGCTGGCGTAGCCACTTGCACATGGTGCCCGCGATTATGTTCAATGAAAAAATGCATGTAGCAAACCGTCATTAAAATCACCTGACTGTACAATTGTTCGAGCTTCGATTTTTTATGTCCCAGTTCGTGCGCTACCGTAATACCGATGCCACCAGTGACCAAGCCTACACTGATGGTAAAGCCAATCCATTCATACCAGGTAGTAAGTTTACCGGTGGTCACGGCATAGCAACTCCAGATGACAAAACCAACCTGGAAGTAAGTCCACACGTACGTGATAAACCGGTAATAAAATTCTTCGCTTACAATACTCACCTGATCGGAAGGAACATTTCGGGTATCGAGCCCGATCCAAAAGTCGATGAACGTAATGAGTATAAAGACAAAACCGATGGCGAGCCAATTCCAGGTTCCGCCTGCATAGTAACCGATGGCGGTTAATGCAGGGAGAATGAAGGCCGTGAAAAAACCGAGTCTTTTAAGATAGGTCATGTCAATAAATATAAAATAAAAAAATGGTTAGAGAATGTTTTGTCGGGCTTGTCAGCAATTTCAGTTGATGGGTGAGGCACCCTCACAATTACGGTTTATTTTTTTTACCCGTCTTTGCGAGCACCTGTGTAGGAAAGTGCGTAGGGCGAAGCAGTCTCGTTGGGTGAACCTGGTTTACTTCCAAGGAGATTTGATTTCAATTAGTCTGTAAGTTTGAGTCGGGTTGAAAAACCTGACGGGCACATCAGTTCCCTTCCAGCAGCTTACGCGCTTTTTTAAAGGCCTCGCGATTGGTAGCAATAAACTCATCAGGTTGTAGATGGTAGGTGATACCCATTTCCAATTGTTCGATGTGTTGGTGATGGATGGAGAAGATCAACTCTTTTATTTTCTTTATGCGCAACAGGTAAGTAGCCTGGAAGATGGCATCCGGAAAACGGCCTGCGGGTATGTACACCTCGCCTGGCTCATCAAGGAGCAATTGCAATTCGGCCTCCAGCGGTTCCATTTTTTCATTCTTGCGCGACCACTCCTTATAGGCACGATAGTAATCGTTGATCTGGTAGTTCTCTACTTGCTTAATAAAATCTTCGGTTTGGCTGGTGGATAGGAAGGGCTTTTGAAGGCCTGGCATTGACACGGTATTTTTTTCCGCGGCCGTGCGCATGGCAGTAAAACATTTCTCCTGATAAGCGCCCCTCAAGTCGGGCAGCGTAAGCAAATGAGGTGGCCCAACGTGTACGTCATACCATGCATACCAATTGGGGTAAGCATCGCCCGCACTAAACGCATCTTCCTCATCTTTGAAACCTTCATAATCTTGCCAATCGAAAATATCATTGTCGTGGTGATCGTAGGGAGCACCTTCAAGAAATTCGATTAGCGTGTTGATCTCATCTTCGGAAGTGGTCTCGATAAAAGGGCATGCTTTGATGTTTTGTCCCCAGTAGAAAAATTCGTAAGTCACTTCAATGGGTAAGTCAATTTGTTGGGCACGCCATTGGCATTGTAGATTGAAGAGTTTCTTTTGGGCTATTTGCCAATAATAGCGTTCGGCTTCGGCCTGGTAATGCAGGAGGCTATTGTCTTTGACTGTACGGTAGTGTTCTCCGTAGTTGAGAAGAAGCAGTTTGGTGTTTGCGTAGTTATCAAGAAAAGAATGCACGCTCATTTTATTGTAAGGGGCGGTGTAGGCGATTACTTTGGGGTTGCTTTGAAGTTCACTTAAAATGGCTTCTTTGGTAATCATAACGGTATATGTTTGTGTGGAGGAAGATAGCTTTTTGATGCATGAAATGAAAGAGGAGGTGAAACTGGTTTACTTTCGAGGAAATTGCTTCGGTCGAGGCGTCCTCGCAATGACGTTTACTTTTTTTATTTTTTACCGTCACTGCGAGCACCAGCGATGAATGTGGGAGGAGCGAAGCAGTCTCATTGTGTGAACTAGTTTACTTCCTTGGAGATTGCTTCGGGTGAGGCACCCTCGCAATGACGTTTGGTGGTCGTCAGGTCTTTCGGCCTGGTCACTTTGACAATGGAAATCGAGGGGAGTAAATGGATAGACATAGAGAAGGTTTTGTGTATTTTTAGAAACAATTCCTTACTAAAAAATATGATCTATTCTATGCGCTATAAGTTCGTGATGATCCTCTCCTTACTGTTGTTGGCCTGTGGCAAATCATCACGACCAGAAGACAAACACGATACTGTACGTGTAGATACTACTGCGATTGATTTTGTAGCTTCTAATCCGGAGAGAACCAAAGTGCTGTTAGAGAACGAGTACGTGCGCGTGATAGAATATACGTTAAAGCCAGGCGAGCGGGATAAGCCACATACTCACCCACCCAAAACTTCGTATGTTATTACGGGAGGCAGGTTGCGGGTGTATCCTGAAAATGAAGCACCGTTCGAAACAGAGGAGGTCACAGGCGTTGCCGAGTGGGCAGGGAAACGGGGTAAACATTATGTGGAGAATATTGGGGCTACTACCGTAACCATAGTACTTACTGAAGTGAAAAGAGCGAAGGAGTAGTGGCTACTCGTTCTTACCGCAGGCACCGATCCTTTGTTGTTTTCAAGCTACAACGTGGTAGGCGAATAAGTTTGTGAGTTCACGGA
The DNA here is from genome assembly GCA_003541895.1 of Cytophagales bacterium. GTDB lineage: Bacteria > Bacteroidota > Bacteroidia > Cytophagales > Cyclobacteriaceae > ELB16-189. The sequence continues at coordinate 7,297 of DPLR01000648.1, forward strand.
GTAAAAAATATAACAAAGACTTCAACCGATTAAATGGAGAATATGAAATACGAAAAATTGATTTATGGACTTGGTTCAATGGTAGTAATTGCTGGGGCTATAATGAAGACGTTACATTTACCCTATGCAAATGCAATTCTATTTGTTGGGTTCATGGGCACAAGTTTTTTTCAAACATGGCTAGTGACACAGCTGAAAAAGAGGATCAAAGAATTAGAAAGAAAATCATAATGCCCTACGTTGGCGCGGGTTGCAACGAGTGCGCAATGCACTTCTGATCCCGTGGGCAAAGTTTTGTGAATGAACCTAGATCAGTTTGTATTTTGAATTTAAAAAATCAATCAGCTCTCTTCGTTCTTGGTTCATCCGCTCTTGATTGGTTACTTCGCTAAAAAATTGACTCCTTCGTAAATAGAGATGATACGTAAATTGATTAATCTCTACTGGCTTGTTGGTGAGCAGGGGAGGGTTGCCCGGGGGCATTTCAAATCTTGAATACTGATTACCCACTTGTTTCATTTTGGTGAATATTTTTGTGTCGAAAAGGGTGGGTATGATTGGCCAGAGTGCTTCTGCCATTTGCTCTTCTACGTTTGTAATTTCTTGAAGCCAATGAAGATCACTTTCATAGTGCTGAATCTTACCTTTTACAGCAGGGTCTTCTATGGAAGCGTAGTCGTTACTTTTTGCCAGAAAATTAAGTGTACTCAAGCCCGGCTTGGTTTGTATTAAGCGGGTGGCATATCTGCCCAATAGGTACGCCTCGGCATTTCTATTTTCTTGTTTGCCCGTGAGGATAGACATGAGTGTGTCCATCCAAACGATCCGCTCGCGCATGGCTGAATCTCGTTTGCTGTACATGCTTGCATCGGCCTTCAGGTTTTCTACCAGTGATTGAACAAATTCTTTTTCGCGTGCTTGGTCAGCAAAATATTCGCGCAGGTTCTCGGCAAAGAACCCTAATACAATGGCTGCAAACACAAGAAAAAACTCGATGACATATTGACGATAGGAGTGGCGCTTCACTGTTGGTCTGTTTTGATTTGGTGTAAAACGAAGGTAATTAATTTGGGAAACATGAAGTCAACGGAGGTGGGAGAAGAATTATTCTTGTTGTCATGTCGAACTACACCGGCACAGCAAATATGAGTTCCGACATCAACTGAGTGCAATTACTCAAACTCAACAATGTAAGAAGAGCTATACTCATTGGCTTCGCTGTCTTTCACAAACAGGTGGGCGCGTAGCGTCCGTGAAATGCGCAGGGTTTAGGACGAGCGTCCGCTAAGAAATGAAAGATAAAGATTTGAATTATCACCAAAATTTTTTCAGCTGATGAAACTCTAACATGGCTTGGCGGTTGGCCGCTGGGTTAATGTAGTCGATCAAATCTTGTATGGAATTAATTTGTAGAGCCACGTTCTCGGGTAGAACATTTTTCACCTCATTCAACTCTTGATTGGTAGTAACCCAGTCATCAATGACATCTACAGGCACAATCTGATCAAAGGCAGCTGGCATGATACATCCGTCAAACATATCTTTCAATGCCACACCACTAAACGTATCAAAAGCGTAAAAGCTGTCATGATCTTTTAAGTTGCCAAAAGCAGGGTTAGAAGCATCAACTGCAAAAGGGTGTTGTAGTGTGTCTAGCAGTTGATTAAATACTCCCGCAAAGGGAAATACAAAATTACCCTTGGTGCTTTTGGAAATCTCGTAGTAGAGAAGCCAGCGGGGTGGAAAAGGAGATAGCAAACAAATCTGAAATAAGTCTTTGCTGTGCTTTGTATAAAGTGCCTGGCCTGCTCTACCATGGTCTTTCAGAAAAAGAAACTTCGGTGTTTCAAATTTGGTCAGTGCATGGTGCAGCCCACAGTAGATTATTATTTTCTTGTTTTCGGCCAACACTTCTTTTTCAACGATGCCGGGCATGATGTTGTCAAAACTACTTTGACGTTCATGCAACCTGACCGAATCGTTTTCAGAATCCCACCTGCGGGGAACATAAACACCATTTAACTGAAGAAACCTAACGGTATCTCCTTTCGCTAAAATCTCTTGGTTCAATTTCCAGATCACTTTAAATACTTCGAGATAATCTTCGTAGTTCCAATAGTAGATTGTCTTACGCATGATTGCGATAGCTTTTTTTCGATCAAAGTTGGAAGCGGTTACTATGCTATCCGCTGCTTTTTGATAGCGATGTGCGCCAAACTCCCACCCGATCATTTTTATTGCCTTTGTTTTGTAGAGATAGGGAATCAGTTGTTTAAAAAGATCAAGATCTTGCTTTCTTCGATGTAACTCTCCCAACAGAACCACCTGATGTTGATCAAATTTATTGGCAACGTAAACAAGTGGATTGGTGCTATCAACATGTGCTACATAGTTGCTCAGTTCCTTTCGATCTAATGGCTTTTCAACATGAAAGAGATGAAGGTTGAACAAAACGTAAATTCCTAGCAAGGTGAAAACGCCCAGCACCAAATAAGAAAATGCGGTGAAGGTTTTTTTGAATACGTTTAGCAGAGACTGTATAAGTCCGGGCATTTTCAACATCGTTTAGGCGTTAACGTAGTATTTTTTAACGGAACGGAATATGACTTACGTCAATTGAAGATGATTGTGGGGAATGAGAGACTACAAAGTTTTTTTACCTTTGTAAGAACCACCTCTTTATTTTATGAAGCTTTTTAACAGAGAAAATGCCAGCGGGTTACTTCGTACTTTGCTGCGATATTGTGTTGAAGTGGTTATCATTTTCATAGGAATTACCATTTCTTTTTTGTTCGATCAATGGCGCAATGAAAATCAGCAGAGAAAAGAACTTATCGAACTCTCGGAGTCACTTCTCAGGGATGCAGAATCGCTGAAAAAACAATTGAGCAAAGACCTTAGGGGATCCGCAATATGGATTCAACAACTTGATTCTATTCAGATTGAACGTGCTTCAAACCGGGTTTCAACTTCGCGTCTTACCTGGCTCTACAAAGTTATTTGCGGACAAGATCTTTTTGTTTTTAATCCACAATCACCTTCGTACCAATCCGCCACCAGCAGCGGTCACCTTGATAAATTGCCCGACAGTATTCAGCACCATATTTATCAAGTGTACCATGATGAGTTGCTTTATTTCGAGCTTCTCTATGATCAACAGAGGCAAAGCATAACCCAATTTCGAAATACTGCCTTACTACAAAGCAACACATCTTTACCAGCGGAGAAGGTATCCGGTCTTGAATTGGATTTGAACAAGTTTGCTCTTGAAGTACAAAAGCCCGGGTGCGGAAACTTTATTCTTCAAATCAAAAATATGGAGAAAACAGTTTATAGAATTAATGAACGATCATCGCGGGAGTTGACAAATTTGATCACCAGCTTAACCAAGTATCGAGAAGCTCTCCAAGCGGAATAAATAGGTGAAATGGCAATTAAGAATAGTGAACTCTACAGTACTCTTATTGTCTTAGTGACTCTGGTGCTGGGTAGATAATTGCAATAGCATCTCGCAGAAACGCGGAGTTCTGAAAACAGTAAGCGAAGAAGAAAGTCAAATGAAAATTATTTTGCGTCCTATGTTACCTATCAAAACTTATCAAACATGTACCTGCTTGCTATTCATGAGCATCGTGATTTGTATAGAGGCACAAGCGCAAGTAACCTTTGAAAGTAACAACGCTCGTTTAGATAGTGCATTTGCCTGGGCAAAAAAGAAAGCGCTTTCCTTTTCGCATGATGGCTCCGATGCCGTTGGCTATTGGTATGAGGCCGCCTTGCCGCAGCGTGAAGCCTTTTGCATGCGCGATGTTTCGCATCAGGCCATCGGTGCGGCCATCGTAGGATTAAACAAGCACAACCTTAACATGTTTCAAAAGTTTGCCGAAAACATCAGTGCTGAAAAAGATTATTGCTCGTATTGGGAGATCAACCGCCACAACAAACCAGCTCCCGTTGATTACGAAAATGACAAAGACTTTTGGTATAACCTTCCAGCCAATTTTGATGTAATCTATAATGCCTGGCGCTTGTATCAATGGACGGGAGATAAAACGTACTTGCAGCATCCCGCCTTCAAAAAGTTTTATGCGCTGAGCATGGATAACTATGTTGAGCATTGGCAGTTAAGCTACGACAAGGTTACACAACGCGATCGCAGGGCACACAGCAGCAACGCCAAACGGTTTGGTGCGAGTAGGGGCATACCTACTTAAAATGAA
>DPLR01000657.1:0-283 GCA_003541895.1 Cytophagales bacterium
ACACCGTTAAGGATTCGTCAGCAATTTGTGATTGAAGCTATTGTCGTGTGTTTACTGGGTGGCATTACGGGAATAGTATTGGGGATAGCACTCGGAAATTTACTGGCGGCATTGATGCAAATCAAAGTGTTCGTAGTGCCGTGGTTTTGGATGTTGATTGGTCTTTTGGTCTGTGTTTTTGTGGGGCTTATCTCAGGGTACTATCCTGCACACAAAGCATCTAAGCTCGACCCAATTGAATCATTAAGATTTGAATAAAGCGGAGAGGGAGGGATTCGAACCC
>DPLR01000657.1:528-5161 GCA_003541895.1 Cytophagales bacterium
AGGGATTCGAACCCTCGGTACAGTTGCCTGTACAACGGTTTTCGAGACCGTCCCATTCGGCCACTCTGGCACCTCTCCATCGCGTTTCGGAAGTTAGCAAAGAAAATACTCCAAATCTAAGTATCAAAATATAGTAACATATTTGTGTTGCTGTCTTATTTTTGCTTCACGTGAAAATTTACTGAATGAAAAAAATAATGTTGATTAAGCGACTTTCAATTTTTGCTTTTATAGCATTAGCCCTTTCTTGTACTAAAGAAAAAGTAGTGAGCCAATCTACGGCTGCAGAGACCAATGCAGTGCTTTTAGCTGGTGCTAAGGGATCGAGTAAGAGTTGGAAACTCACCGGCATCACTCTCAAAGAAAATAGTAATGCCGTTCAATCTGCTTCAGCCAGTGACCTTCCTTCGTGCGAGGCAGATAATGTTTTGACTTTTTCAAACAATGCTACTCAAACGTACACCCAAATAGAGAATACACTTTGTACTTCTACAGATCCAACTACTGTAGAGAAAGGAAGCTGGGCATTTACTGATGACGGCAAAACATTGCTAATTGATGCATTTGTTTATCCAACATCAACACAGTTTAGTGATACGAATGAACCTTTTCTCATATTTTTTATCTTAGCTCAAGGAGTACCATTAACTGTTACAAGTATTACGGATAGTACATTTACCATTGCATACACCGTCACAGATTCTTCAAATAACAATTACTACATTACGGTAACATTCACTAAAGCCTAGTTTTTTGATGATGGGGTGATGGGAATTGCTGCTCAAATTCCTGCGCGTTTAAAGTATCTGGCCCTTGGCGATTCCTATTCCATTGGAGAAGGAGTATCAAAAGACCAACGTTGGCCCAATCAGTTGGTTGATATTTTGAATGCCGAAGGATTTCAGATTGACTCTCCGGAAATCATTGCAACCACGGGCTGGCGTACTGACAATCTAATCAATGCAATTCAGATTTCTCATCGAAAGCCAGTTTACGATTTGGTTTCATTGTTGATTGGTGTAAATAATCAATATCAAGGTAAATCGATCGATCAGTTTAGAGTGGATTTGGTGAGACTCGGAGAGATGGCTGTGCAATTAGCGAAGAATAAAAAAGAAAATGTTTTTGTCGTTTCAATTCCCGATTACGGATACACGCCTTACGGTTTCAAGAGCAAAGACAAGATTTCATCTGAGCTAAATGTATTTAACGATTACATAAGTCAATTCTGTAAATCAAAGGGAATTGCTTTTATCAACATTACTGATATTTCTCGCGAAGGTTTAGAGGATCCTTCATTGCTAGCGCCTGATGGTCTTCATCCTTCAGGTAAAATGTACAATCGATGGGCTGTAAGAATTGCTAGTCAAATCAAAAACTTGCTGGTTGCTTAGCAAAGCGCTTTGTTAATTGTTCGGCAAGTTTGAATCCAATCCATCCGCAAACTAGCCCAACCAAAGCTCCAACCAAAATATCTCCTGGGTAGTGTACACCCAAATAGATGCGCGTATAAGTCATTAACGAGGCCCACAAAAAAATCCAGCCGATTTTAGGGTAGAAAGATTTGAGTGTTAGCCAGACAAAAAAGGCTGAGCCAAAAGTATTTGCTGCATGGCCGGATGCAAAACCGTATTTGCCTCCAAGGTATCCGTTTACATGATGAATCAACCCTTGCAACGAAGGCTCATGTGAAGGACGGAATCGTGCAAAAAACGGCTTCATCAAATCAGTGATTCCATTAGCTAAGACAATGGTGATCGCTGCGCCCAATAGAAAATACCAGCCGCTGATTTTATTTTTCTTGAATATTAGATAGATCAGAAATGCATAAAGAGGAACCCATACAAAGGTATCGGTGAGGAAATACATCACGGGGTCGAGTAAAGGTGTATGCAATCCGTTTAAAAAAAGGAAAATCTTTTTATCCAATTCAATTAGCTCGTTCATACTGATTAACATCAATAAAATTATCAATCCAATTTTCGGCTGTTTTGAAATCGGTAAAGAATTCCAATTGTACACCAAGATTATGTGCTGTTAACTTAATCCGCTCGCGGTATTCATCGTTTTGCTGTTCCTTATCATACACGTTAGCTACTTTTCTTAATCCTTGCTTGGTAGCCTCCGTAAAAATGGTAGACAACATCCATTGTTGATCTACCGGATCGACCGTGCCTTGTCTTCGGTAGTCTGAAATCCAGAACGGTGTGTGATATAGGCGAACCACTTCACCGCATTTTGAAAAGATCAATCGATACTGTTCACTCGTCACTTGTTTTTTCCAAATGATGCCAGCGCAATTGGTTCTTGCATTGTAAAATAGTTTCCCGAAATCACTTTCAAAAATAATTTGATCTTCGATCGATTGAGGATATTTCAGAAGCACGGTGAATGTGGTGCCTTTATTGATTTCGCTACTGACACTTACACTTCCACCAAGCGACTCTATTTGAGTTTTTACCAAATACAAGCCCAAGCCTTTACCTTCGGTGTGTGAATGAAAACGTTTATAGAGCCCAAATATATTTCGATTGTTTTGATCGAGGTCAAGGCCGAGTCCATTATCTGCGATTTCGAGCTTAACAAAATCATTTTCCCTTGCTGTAGTAACCTTAATTTTCAATGAACGCTCCGAAGATCGATATTTAATTGCGTTGCTGATCAGGTTGTAAAAAATACTTTGGATAATCGGCCGCACAGTAAATACCATGGGTGCATTTCTAAAGTCTGATTCAATAGTCATTTCAGGTGTTATGAAAGGGGCGAGGCTACGGAGTGCAATGCCCCACTCTTCTTTAAAGAAAACTTTTTCGCGAATTCGAAAGATATCATTCCGAATGTCAATAATTTTCCCCAAGTCTTTGATAACGTCATCGAGCTCCACAGCGGATTGAACAACCAAGCGAACTAGCTCCAGTTGTGGTTCGGTCAGGTTGGTCAGATCTTTTCTCATCAAATTGGTAAGCCCTAGCAAACGTGCCAAAGGTCCTCGTAGGTTGTGTGAAATCGTATATGAAAATTGCTGCAACTCATGATTGTACTTAACCAACTCTTCATTGGCATTGGTAAGTTCTTTGTTCCTGCTGACTAATTCAGATTGAAGTCCTGACTGAATTTCAAGTAACCGCTCTTTTTGCTTTTCGATAATGGCATTGGCATGAAGGAGCTGCTCTTGTTGTGCAAGTAATTCATCGGCTTGAAGTCGATTAAAATTATTTTGTTCTGCTACTTCCTTATTGGCTTCGTTTAAATCTAAAATCAACTGTTCATTTTTTTTCTCTGCTTTGTGAATTATACTTCTTTCAAAAAGCAATGTTGCGAGTATGAAGGTGTACACGGTAATGCTATAAAAATTGGCTGTGAAATAATATTGCAGTGGTGCGCCTACCAGATTTTCATAACCTACATCAAAGAGGCTGTAAATCGGATCGAGCAGCAAGAGTAACAAACCACTTATACTCACTGAAAAAAAGAGAAGTACATGCTCACTTTTCTGAACGACTAGCATCGGTATCACCACCGTACCGATCAGAAAGAAGCGAACATCCAAATAATTAAAAATCTTGATTGCATCTGGGTAAAGAATTTTGTTAAAGACCGAAAGGGAAACAATAAAGATCGGTGGCAAAGCGCACACTAACCAACGGCTTATGTAATGTGATTTCAGCTGGTTTAAAATAATCGGGATGGTAAATGATAAACCCGCCATTGCAACCAGAACGCTATATGTAATATGGTTTCGATTACGCATTGCCAAGATCAGTGCAATGGCAATCATTAACAGCGAAATCAAATTGGTGATAACGATATTCCGTTTCTCAGCACTAGACTGATCATCGGAAGTCCCAGTATTAAGAAATTGAAAAAGTAAATTCAAGCGGGGGCTTAATTTTTAGAATTGATTTTGATTTTAAAACAAATATCCTAAAATTAAAACCAAATTCATTCAAGTCTATGGAGCGATTCGATCTGGTTGTTATTGGTGCTGGTCCTTCCGGTTATGCCGCAGCCATGCGTGCGGTTGATTTCAAGAAGAAAATATTACTTATTGAGAAGTCAGAGTTGGGGGGTGCAGGCGTGACCAACGGTGCGTTGTCCTCTAAAACCTGGTGGGAGCTTTCGCGTGAAGCTTCTGCCTTTCGTAAAAGTTTGAAGCGGTATAATATCAAAGCGCCCCATGTTAACTATAAGGAAATTCAGAATGAGGTAGCCAAAGCCGTAGGCGAACGCAAATCGATGCTAGAAGAACACATCGATATGCTCAAGAATTCAAATTATTCATCTCTGCTACAATTCAAATCTGGTAATGCAAGATTACTTACTCCCAACACTATTGAAATTACTGTAGGCGCTAAGACTGAAATTGTCTGGGCTGAAAACATTATTCTAGCCACTGGAAGCAGACCTCGCTATTTGCCCGAGTTACCTATTGATGAAAAGATTGTGATGACGAGTGATGGCATTGAGCGAATGGAAGATTTCCCTGAAAGTATGGTGATTGTGGGAGCCGGGGTTATTGGTTGCGAATTCGCGACCATCTTTTCAGGATTCGGTAGAACAAAAGTGCATTTGATTGATAAAGGCGATCGCATACTTCCTTTCGAAGACGAAGATGTGGTACATATTATTGAGC
>DPLR01000065.1 GCA_003541895.1 Cytophagales bacterium
TATAGCAATGCCAATGGATTGTGTTGGCCTTCGAGTCACATCACTACCGAGGCCGCGGAGAAAATTGCCGACCAATTTTTGAGTTCATCTTTTGAAGGCGGCCGCCATGCACGAAGAGTTGGTAAGATTAGCTGCTGATTTAATCTATGAGGGAATTAATTGTTTCAATAGTTTTCGTTGGTTCATGGTTTAGTGCTCTTTGCCAAAACCAATCTCCGATTTTTTTGAATGAAGATGATTTAAAAACTACATTCTTAAATGAAAAGAATATCACATCGATGGATGTTGACAAAAAAAGGCGAGGTATTTTCATTTCGCCAAAAAAGCCTTTTGTGTTCTTGTCATTAGACACTATTTACAAAAGATTTTCTCAACTCCCTACTATAGCTAAATCAGGAGATAATGTGATTTACACTGTTGACGGGAAGCTTATCACCGAAAAGGATAAAGTAAAAATTGATGCATCGTTTTATGTTTATCTGAAAGAAAAGAATTTATCAAAAGTAAATTATATTAATAACAAATTTAGAGACTTGGTCATTGTCGAAATAACATTGTCGGCCACAGAAATAAAACCAAAAATCATTTTGCGTGGCGGAATAGATTCTCTCACATCAAAAAATGAATAATATTTTTCAAGTACAATTCAACGAGCTGATTCGCAAGCGAAGGTCCATTTTCACAAAAGATTTTTCAGGAGAAAAAGTGGATGACGCCTTCATCCAACAAATGCTCATCAATGCAAACTGGGCACCCACACATAAACTCACCGAGCCCTGGCGGTTTGTTGTTTTCACAGGCGATGGTTTGAAAAAACTCGCTGACTTTCAAAGCGAACTTTACAAGACGGTAGCTCAGGCAAAAAATTCGTTTGACGAAAAAAAATACGAAGGCCTGAAAAAGAAACCCATGGAATGCTCGCATGTAATCGCCATTGGCATGAAACGCGATGATAAAAAAGGCATTCCCGAATGGGAAGAAATGGGTGCTGTGTTTTGCGCCATTGAAAACATGTATCTCACCGCAACCGCTTACGGCATTGGTTGCTATTTGAGCACAGGCGGCATTACCAACTTTGAAGAAGCCAAAGAATTTTTTGGTTTGGAAAAAGAAGATAAACTTTTGGGGTTCATGCACATTGGTATGCCTAAGGAAAAAGTACCTGATGGAAGACGTAGACCGATCGATGAAAAAGTAAAATGGATTGATGGTTTCGATAAATAGTTTTTCTACAATAAAATAGCAGTTTAGCTTTAATGATGGCTTGGCAATCGGAACTCAATTCAAAATTGACTTATTAAAAAATGACACACCTTTCGGTAAACATCAACAAGATTGCCACCCTGCGCAATGCACGCGGAGGCAACAACCCTAATGTGCTTCAGGTGGCGATGGATTGCGAGCGCTTTGGTGCTGAAGGAATAACGGTGCACCCGAGGCCTGACGAAAGGCACATTCGCTACAGCGATGTAATCGAATTAAAAAAAATAGTTACCACTGAATTTAATATTGAAGGATACCCTGACGATCGTTATTTGAAATTGGTGAGCGAGGTAAGGCCCGCGCAAGCAACGCTTGTTCCTGATAAGCCCGATGCGATCACTTCGAATGCCGGATGGGATACCGTTGCGAACGAAAATTTTCTGAAAGAAATTATTCATGAACTGAAAAAATCCGGAACTCGTGTTTCTGTTTTTGTCGACCCTGATCCGAACATGGTGCGCGGTGCAAAAAAAGTAGGTGCAGATAGAATAGAATTTTATACCGAGCCTTACGCCTCAAACTATCACATCAACAAAGAAAACGCGATTAAGACCTACATTGAAGCAGCCAAAGTTGCTCATGAAATTGGATTGGGAATCAATGCCGGTCATGATTTGGATTTACACAATCTCAAATTTTTGAAAAACTCAATCCCGTACTTAGATGAGGTTTCAATTGGCCATGCGTTGATGTGCGATGCGCTTTATTTCGGACTTGAAAATACAATTCAACTTTATCTTCGCGAGCTGAATTAATCACTCCGCTTTTTCTCCGGGAAGAACATGTCTTATTTTGCCAAACACCCAGGTTCCGGCAATAGCCGAAATCAAAGTTGCGATGGTAACGAGCGATCCTGCGCCTACTTGCACATACAATGGACCGGGGCATGCGCCTGTCAGTGCCCACCCAAACCCAAAAATTAAACTGCCGATGATTATTCCTGGATGAAAATTTTTCTTTGGCATCTCGATCAGTTCACCATCCATAGTTTTAAGATTGAATTTTTTGATCAACAAAAGCGAGATGGCACCCACCGGAATTGCTGTCATAAAAATTCCGAACATGTGAAAACTTTCAAAGCGAAACATTTCTTGAATTCGATACCACGATATTGCTTCGCCTTTAGTGAGAGCTAACCCAAAAATGATTCCAGCAAATAGGTAACCACTATTTTTCATAGTGCGAGGATAAGAGGTAAAACAAAACGTGAGAACAAAATGCCACCGATAAAAAATGAGGCAGTGGCAACTAACGATGGCCATTGCAGAGCCGAAAGACCAAGAATTCCATGGCCTGATGTGCAGCCTTGCGCATAGCGAGTTCCAAAGCCGACCAGAAAACCACCAACCATCATCATGAGAAAACCTTTGGCCGTGGCTAACGAGTTCCAATTGAAAAATTCAACTGGCATTAAATTTTTTGCTTTAGAAATGCCGATGGAAGAAAAATATTCGGCAGTAGAAGCTGATACGTTTACAGGTTCAGGGTTGGCAAAGACAACGCCACCAATGAAACCGCCAAGCAGCAACCCGCCCGCGAAAAAGAAACTCCATAGTTCTTTTTTCCAATCGTAATTGAACAAAGAAATTTTGGCGGGCAAGCACGCAGCACAAACGTGCCGCAAGGTGGAAGAAATTCCCAAGCGCTTATTGCCCAACCACAAAAGCAGTGGAACGGTTGCACCAATGATAGGGCCAGCAACGTACCACGGCCAAGGTTTAAATAGTAAATCCATGGACTAAAAAGGAAGATTTAAAATTAGTTAATAAAAGGTTAATGTGCTTTTTTTAATGTCGTTTAAATGACGATGTGACTGGTATTGCCAAACCATTTTACAAATCACTTCGTTATTTTAGCGGTTTCAAAATAACTTAAGATGCTTTCTCGATTAATGGTTTTGTTTCTCTTTTGTCTGGCGGGACTTCAATCAAACTTTGCTCAAGTTTTAAAGCCAGCGAAGTGGACAACAGCTGCTTCAGCTGATCAAGCCAAAGTAGGTGACGAGATCACGTTGATTTTCCGTGCAACCATTGAGACAGGATGGTATCTGTACTCGTCCGAATTTCCCTGCGATGAAGGACCTATAAAAATGACCTTCTCCTTTCAGTCTAATAAGAGCTATTCGCTTGTAGGAAATATTCAACCGATTAATCCAGTAGATAAGCACGATAAAACTTTTGAATGCGATGTAAAAATTTTTAAAGGTACAGCCGAGTTTCGGCAGAAGGTGAAAGTGCTAGGTTCGCCTCTAAAGATTACGGGCAGTTATGAGTATCAGGTATGTACTGAATTAACTGGGCAGTGTGTGCCTGGAGATGGCGAATTTGTGTTTGATCAAATTAAAGTTGAAGGAGCACCCGTTGTAGAAAGCATAAATCAAAACTCAAATCTCAAACAGCAAGAACCAGACGTTAAGCCAAAAGCGCAAACAATAGTCGCGAAAGTTGACACCGCACAAAACAAAACAGTAGAAAGAGAATCAAAATACAGTGAAGTAAAAGGCCCGCAGTTAGATCCTTCATTAATCGAAACAGACCCAAAGCAAAATTCATTTTTTGGATTTTTTCTGTTGGCTTTTCTCGCAGGCTTAGCTGCACTTTTAACGCCATGTGTTTTCCCGATGATACCAATGACGGTAAGTTTTTTCACGGGCCGTGGCACTAAACTTCAGGCGCTGTTGTACGGCTTCTCTATCATCGCCATTTACACCATCATTGGTGCCACACTTGCGCCACTGATGGGCCCAGAAACAGCCAATCATCTTTCAACCGAATGGATTCCGAATTTAATTTTCTTTTCTGTTTTTATCGTATTTGGCTTGTCGTTCTTAGGATTATTTGAGATCACCTTACCGAATTCTATCATTAACAAAGTAGATCAGCAAGCTGACAAAGGTGGAATGCTCGGAGTATTTTTTATGGCATTTACATTGGTGCTTGTTTCATTCTCTTGCACTGGTCCTTTGGTTGGAAGTATTTTAGTTTCTTCAGCGGGTGGTGAATTTTTAAAACCAATCGTAGGCATGTTCGCTTTTGCTTTGGCGTTCGCAATTCCATTTACGCTGTTTGCATTTTTTCCGAATTGGCTAAAGTCGTTGCCTAAATCAGGCGGATGGCTCAACACTGTGAAAGTTGTGTTAGGGTTCATTGAAATAGCACTTGCGTTCAAATTCTTGAGCATCGCTGACCAGGCATTTCATTGGAGAATTCTAGATCGTGAAGTGAACCTCGCCATCTGGATTGTGATTTCAATTTTGATCGGCATTTATTTAATGAAAGGATTCCGTTTGCCAGGCGATACGGGCAAAGAGGCAGAAGATAAAACGGTGAGTGTTCTCCGTATTTCGTTAGCGATGATTGTTTTTTCATTTACAGTTTATTTGGTGCCAGGAATGTGGGGCGCTCCACTCAAAGCGCTGGCAGGATATTTGCCCCCGATGTCGACACACGATTTTAATTTGTTAGAGTCAGATCAAAAAGACAATCCAAATGAAATCTGCGATGCACCAAAGTATGCTGAGTTCTTGCACATTCCTCACGGCATAAAAGGTTACTTTGATTACAAACAAGCGCTGGCGTGTGCAAGGCGGCAACATAAACCCTTGTTTATTGATTTTACAGGGCATGGTTGTACAAATTGCCGCGAGATGGAAGCACGTGTGTGGAGCGATCCTCAAGTTTTGCAGCGAATGAAAAATGATTTTGTTGTAGTGGCCTTGTATGTAGATGATAAAACTGAATTGCCCGAAAGCGAGTGGTACACCTCTAGATACGACAGTAAGCTGAAGAAAACCATTGGCAAACAAAATTCAGACTTGCAGATCACAAATTTGAATAATAATGCTCAACCCTTTTATGTTCTATTGGGAGAGGACGAAAAAGTTTTAGTGACGCCAGGGCACTATGATTTGAACGTAGATCACTTCGTGAAATTTCTGGACGAAGGCAAACAGAAATTCAAAGCCATGAACTACTAAATTTTTTTCGTGTTATTTTGCAGTTCATTTTTATAACGCCTTGACTTCACTCAAAAAAATTTATTTCATATCAGCTGCTGCGCTCTTTGTGGTGGTTGTTTTGTTCACGCTTTTATACACATCACTCGTTACGCTTCCTGGCGACTACGAGATTGCTGTTGACTCATCCAAATTGGTTACGATAGAAAAGCCGGTCATTAAATATGGAATGAAAGTGAACGGCATGGAAGTGAAAGAAGGTTTTGTAAAGCGCAATCAAATTTTTGTTGAGCTCCTTAAGGGAACCTTTGTCAAAGCAGAAGTTTTGAAACAACTCACATTATTGCCTCGATCTGTTTTTGATTTTCGTAAGGTGAATTCATCAAAGAAATATGCGTTGATTCACCAAACTGATTCCGCCCAGACTGCGGTTGCGCTGGTTTACGAACCCGACCCCGTTCATTACACCATTTTTCATTTACAGGATTCATTAGTCGTAGAGAATCATGAACGCGAAGTGAAGACCGAAGAAAAATCGGTGACCGGAGTGATTGCTTCTTCCCTCTCGGAAACCATCGCATCCATGAACATTACCAATGAGCTTACCAACAAATTTGTAGATGTTTTTGGCTGGCAGGTTGATTTTCAACATTTACAAAAAGGCGATCGTTTCAAATTGATTTATGAAGAAAAATTAGTTGAAGATCAACCCTTCGGCATCGGAAATATTTTAGGCATTTATTTCGAACATTTCGGTCATGGATATTATGCTTTTCCATTTGATCAGGGCGAGGGCTTGGATTATTTTGATGAAGAAGGAAAGAGTCTGCGAAAGGCTTTGCTCAGGTACCCGATCGAATTTACACGCATAAGTTCGCGCTACACCAACAGTCGCTTTCATCCGATACTAAAAGTTTTTACTCCGCATTTGGGAATCGATTTTGCCTCAGCTGTAGGCACACCAATCCGTACCGTTGGAGATGGCGTTGTACAAGAAGCTCGCTACTCAGCCAACAATGGCAATTATGTTAAGATCAGGCATAACGGCACGTACTCAACAGCCTATTTGCACATGTCTAAAATTGCTTCGGGTATTGTAGCTGGTACCACCGTGAGGCAGGGTCAAACAATTGGATATGTTGGTACCACGGGGTTATCAACGGGTCCACATTTATGTTACCGCCTATGGAGGAACAATGTTCAGGTCGATGCGCTGCGAATTGAATTGCCTCCATCAAAACCAGTCGATAAGAAAAATTGGAAAAAATTTGAAGACATTGTGGTGATGACTACGGTAAAACTCCAATCGATTCCATTCGAATCAGAGGACCCAGTTGTTGCAACCCGCTGAACTTTTCAATCCGAATTTTAAGTCCGTTATTTACATTTTTGGCGACCATGGTATACAGAATTGTGAAGATAGGACTGGGCGTTTTGTTGCTTTTTGCTAATTCGGTTTTTGGTCAGCAGAAAGTTGGGCTTGTATTAAGTGGAGGTGCAGCAAAAGGGTTGGCTCACATTGGCGTGCTCAAAGCGCTTGAAGAAAATGAAATCCCAATCGATTATATTGTTGGTACCTCCATGGGAGGAATTGTAGGTGGCAGTTATGCCGCAGGTTTAAGCCCGGCACAAATTGAGGAGATAATGACTTCAAGTTCTTTCCTCGATTGGATCAACGGGCGCATAGAAGCTAAGAACAAATATTTTTACAATCAAAAAGATGACGAGCCATCCTTTATAAGGCTTCATCTTTCATTGGATTCTGCTTTTGGATTTACGTTCAATTCGAGTATTGCCAATGACTTGTCACTCAACTTTGCGCTTGCCGAAAAGATGGCAATGCCTTCTTCCATCGCTAAAAATAATTTTGATAGTTTGTTTGTGCCGCTGCGTGTTATGGCTTCTGATATTTTTACTCAAAGCCAAGTAATTTTAAAGAGTGGCAATTTGAATGATGCTTTACGCGCTACTCATACCGCACCGTTTTTCTTTAATCCCATTAGGGTTGATGGCAAATATCTTTTTGATGGTGGGGTTTACAATAATTTCCCTGTGGATGTGCTTCAAAAAGAATTCAACCCAGACATAGTTATTGGCTGTAATGTGTCTTCAAAAGTATATAGTAAATATCCGTATGGTGAAGATGAAAAAATGATTTCGCGCTCACTACTTTATATGTTGCTCGACACATCTG
>DPLR01000123.1 GCA_003541895.1 Cytophagales bacterium
AGAGTGTCTGTGGAGAAGCTCGATGAGATGTGGTGGTTAGGAAGCAGACGCACGGGGCAAAGCGAGACTGGGAATGAACCAAAAAAGGCCGATGACGATGACGTACGATACGCGTTAAGAGAGCAATCAGAATTTGGGAATCAGTTTAGGCTGCAATGGTGTGATCGATGTTTTGTTCGAGCCTGTGGATGTAGCTGATGATTCAAACCCGATAAAGTTTTTTGAGCAATTCATTCAATCGAAAGAAGCACTGGCTTTGGCTACCTTTTTTTCCGGAAAGGATACGGGCAAGAAATGCTTGATTGACCAAAACGGAAAATGTATTGCCGGTGAAGTGAATGATCAGGTCAAAGAAGACCTAATGGCTATTTTCTATTCAAAAAAATCGCATGCGAAAGAATATTTTTTAAAAGAGGACTCTGCAGAAATTTTTCTTGAGTTAGTTCAACCCACCATTCATCTTTTGATTTTTGGCGGAGGATTTGATGCAAGGCCGGTAAGTAAACTGGCTCAATCGTTGGGCTGGAATGTTCAGGTTACGGATGAGTGTGTAGCACATTTGGCACCTGTATTTTTTCCTGACACCAAGCTTTCTCTTTGTCAGCGCGAATTTGTTGATCGCGATTTTGAGATTACCCCGTTTACAGCATGCGTGCTGATGTCGCACAATTACGAATACGACCGCGATGTATTGAAGAAGTTGCTGCCCTCATCAACTCCCTATGTTGGTATTTTGGGGCCACGGAAACGCTTTGATAAAATGATGGATGAATTTAGTACCACGGGGTTGAATTTATCATCTGATGATCTGTTGCGCATTCATTCACCCATTGGCTTAGATATTGGTGCTGAAGCACCCGATGAAATTGCTGTGTCTATCATTGCAGAGATCCAGGCGGTATTCTATGAAAGGAAGGGAGGCTTTTTGAAATCACTTAACGGACCCATTCATAAAAGAGAAGCAACTACCGATCAGGTGTTGAAGAGAATCTTTTGATCAGCCAACAATCAATTTTTGACCAGGCTTCAGCTTGCTGCTTTTCAGATTATTCAGGCTTTTGATTTTCTCAATGGTGATGCCCGGAAGTTTTTTAGTGATGTCCCACAAGGTGTCACCCGGCTGTACCACATACGTTTTAATCCCTTCGGTAACAATTAAATTGACTGGCTTTGCAGCTGGCTCAGCCGCTGGCGCTGGCTGCACTGACGTTTGCGTGTTGCCGGGGTTAACCCAAATTACTAACCGTTGCCCTGCCCGAATTAGATTGCCGCGTAGGTTATTCCATTGCCTTAGATTTTTTACGCTCACGTGAAATCTTTGTGCAATTGTACCCAAGGCATCGCCATAGCGAACGTAATACACGTTGCGGTCGCGGCCATAGGTGAAGTCGCTCATTTTTTTGGCGAGCGTTTCCCATTCTTTCTTCTTTGAAGCGGCAGAGTCTAAAATGAGTTTACGCTGAGGTTCAAGAATTTCTTTTACGCCTTTCGGAATTCTTACCACGCGTTGTTTCCCATCTTCAGGAATTGCATTTTTTCGAATGGTAGGATTGAGCACTTGCAAATCTTCGGGGCAAGTGCCGGTCAATTTTGAAAACGTTTCGAAGTGGAAAAATTTGCTAACCATCACGGTGTCGTGCGGCATCAATTCTTCATGTGCTGGTTCATAAAGGTTGTGCTCAGGAGCGTAGTTGATGGCGTATACCATGGCGATAAACTGCGGTACGTATGATCTTGTTTCGCGCGGCAGGTAAGGGTATAATTCCCAAAACGTTCGCTTATAGCCAGATCTGCGAATGGCCCAACTCACAGTGCCAGGCCCTGAATTATAAGCGGCTAAAGCCAAGTGCCAGTCTTTGAATATCGAATACAGTTCAGAAAGATATTTGCAAGCAGCTTCCGTAGATTTCTCGGGATCCATTCGCTCATCGATCGACCAATTATTTTGAAGGCCAAGGTATTTGCCTGTGCCAGACATGAATTGCCAAAGGCCAACAGCCTGTGCAGCCGAATAAGCTTGTGGATTCAATGCCGACTCGATGATGGAAAGATATTTTAACTCATCAGGTAAGTTGTACTCCTTCAATTTTTTTTCGAAGAGCGGGAAGTACAAATCTTTTTTGCGCAGCATGGAACGAGTGTATTCGCGATCGCGTACAGTAAAATATTCGATGAATGCATGAACGCGATTGTTGTATGTCAAGGGAATGGTTCGCTGTAGACAGCTTAATCGATCTGCAATTAATTCTGGAGCATCGTCTGCTGGAATGAAATCAAGATTCGATGGGATTGGGATTAATTCTGCTTTGACAGAATCCTTCACTTCCACCGAATCCAACACCGGTACATTAACAGAGTCTTTTACTTCGTGTACTTGTGCTATTCCTGACGAAGCGATACTCACTAGAATTGCGATCGCAAAAAATTTCATCATTTATAAATTCAAAAGTAAACCACCACTCAATTTCCCTTCACACAAAAAAACAGTTTGTAAAAATGAACTACTTTTTAGCAAACTATTTCTCTTCAATTTTAGGTATTTCTTTCCCTGCATCGTCCACTTCTTTCTTTACATCCTTAACGGCATCTTTAAACTCGCGGATACCTTTTCCAAGACCTTTGGCAAATTCAGGGATTTTTTTAGCACCAAAAAAGATGAGCACAAACAAACCGATTACCACCCACTCGCCCATTCCGGGCATTCCTATTAAAAGGATTGCTTTCATATTCGTTAAAATTAGAAGGTAAATTTAGAAATTAATTTATCAATTCTTCAACCATTCTTCCGGATCGAGGGTTTCCTTTTGTTTTCGCAATTGAAACCGCAACTCTGAAATGCCTTCCGGGGATGACCTGACCCGGCCAATTTCATCGTTGGTAGCTACTTTTTGTCCTGTGCGAACAAACACTTCTTTCAATCCGACATACACGGTGTAATAAGCACCATGGCTCAAAATTACTGCATTACCAATGCCGGGAAAAAAAGCAACACGTGTTACTTCTCCATTGAAGACTGATCGCACGGGCTCGTTGGCTTTGGTTTGAATGTTGATGCCATCATTTTCAATTTCGATACCTTTCAAAATGGGGTGCATTTGCCGACCGTACTTTTGAGAAACAAAGCCTGATACGGGCCACGGAAATTTTTTCTTATTCTCTTCAAAAGTGGCCGAAAGCGAAGCGGTTTCAAAGGCCGACTCAACATCTTTCAATTTATTTTTCTTTCTGGCCTCGGCCTCGCGAGCAGCACGCTCCATTTCTTCCTTCACAATCTTCGCGATCAAGTTATCGAGTTCAATCAGCGATTTTCGGGTTTCTTCTAGTTCGCGTTTAAGTCGTTTTTCTTCGCGCTCGAGTGATTTTACAACCTTGCGCTGTTTTTGTTTCAATCCTGTTAAGTGCTCGCTTTCTTTCACTTCATCGTTTAGCAATATTTTTTTTTCATTGCGCTTAGCTTCGGTTTGGCGCACTTGCAAGCTTAACAAGGCTTGTGTTTTATTAATGGCAGCAGCTTGTTCTTTGCGGGCTTTGCCATATTGCTCCATGTACTTCAGCCTCATAAAAAACTGATCGAACGACTCAGCTGAGAACAACAGCATCAGCTTGTTGATTTTGGTATTTGCTTTTTGCGCAGCGAAGACCATAGCTGCATATTCATTCTTTAAATCAGCAACATCTTTTTCGAGCGCTTCAATAATCTGTGTGTCCTCTTCAATGTCGGCATCTAAAACTTCTACTTCGCTCTTGATTGTGCCGACCAAGCTTTCTTGTTGATTAATACGTCTGTTCAATGCAGTTAATTCGCCAAGTGTATTCTTTTTTTCTTTTTCGGTTTCTTCTAGAATTTTTTCAGTTTCTTTTATTCTTTCAATGTTCTGCTGTCGTTCTTTTTGAAGTTGAACTTTGTTTTTCCTTTGAGCAAAAAGGAATGTAGAGTTCAGGAAGAATACGGCAAATAGAATGAGTCTACCTGCGGTCATAACGTTTCGGAATCTTAAAATGAAAACGGAGTTCTTTGGTGCCAACTTCGGCTTTAGAGTATTCGAAAAGGATCGTATTATTTACTGGGCCGGTGAGGCTATTGTAAAACACTTCGATCAATCCTCTATAAGGAAAAAGTTTATCGCCCACAGGCTGAAATTCGGAATAATTTATTTTTACAGAATTGCCTGAAGAGGGCTCATTCAAATTGATGCGCTCTACTTTTTTGGTAGTCTTGTTGATCAGGCTCTGCACAGTGACAGATCCTTCCTTTTGAACCAGCTTATTAAAGAATGAATCTTCGCCTGTTTCATCATCGGGGCGTTTGGGTATGATCAGGTTACCGAGCAGTGCTGCCTGAACTACATCGTAATTGATTTTGAAATTGAATTTTTTGCTGAGGCTAGTGTAATCAAAAACAAAATATTCTTTTTGTAAATCGCTAACAATTGTGATGGAGTCTTTATTGATCAATACCGCTCCACCTTTGATTCCTAAAAAATTCAAGTTCATCCAAATTACACTGTCTTTTCGGATGCGGATAGTTGCTTTTACTTCTCTTTCTTTTGAGTTGTCGCGAAAAACCAATTTCGCTTTCCCGTGCATATAGTCAAAATCGATTTCTTGAACATCGATGGAGTTTGGTGCAGCGGGTGGTATTGGCCCAATTTTTTTTATAATGCGGTGACTACAACCAGCGGTGATGAGCATTACTAATACGTAGAAAAATATTCTGTGCATGAATTTGTTCTCGGTTATTGAACTTTTCGGTTAGCAATTTTTTTGTTCAGGGCTTCGTTTTCAGCGCCAAGCGATTTGGCCTTTTGCCACTGAGCCACCGCATCATCAATTTCGCCTAGTTGAAAAAGGATGTCGCCATAGTGCTCGTATAAAATGGCACTTGCGTTTGGGCTGGCTATGGCTTTTTCTATTATTTTTTTTGCGTCTTTATATTTGGCTTCCTGATAAAGAACCCAAGCATAGGTATCGAGGTAAGATGAATTTGTCGGATGATTTTTTACTGCGAGCGCAGCCATTTGCTCAGCGCGTTCTAAATTTGTTTTGCGTAGCGATAAGTAATAGGCATAATTATTTAAAACGTAAGCATCGGTGGGATTAATGACCAGAGCTTCCTCATACGATTTATCTGACTTATCATATTCTTTTGTTGCGTTATAATTATCGCCAAGTAACGCATTGATTTCTGACAATAAATTTGAATTACTCTTTGAAAGTTTTTTTGCTTGCTCGAGCGATACGCAAGACTCGCGGTAATTTTTTTTCCTGGCGTAGGCAATTCCGCTGAAATAATAGATCATTCCCTGATTCGGAAAAAATTCTGAAGCTTGTTCGGCATGTACAATCACACTATCCAATTGATTGGATTGCATCTCAAGAAAAAGCAGGTTTTGCCAAACTTCAAAACTGCTATTTCCCGCCTTCACTACCTTACGGTATTCTGCGCAGGCTTCATCATTTCGTTCGAGTGTTAAATACA
>DPLR01000598.1 GCA_003541895.1 Cytophagales bacterium
AACCATAAGAGGTAGTGGTACCACTTACGGTAATCGAATTATAGCTAAGCTGACCTTGAAGCTGAAAATCTCCTTTCTTTTGCTGAGCCGAAGCGGCCAGCCCGCAAATGATGAACAACAAAAGGAACATTATTTTTTTCATAGCGTTTGTTTTTAGTGTGGGGTGAAAATAAAATATTTTTTACAACTAATAAAAAAAAGTCCTTCAAAAATGATTTTAGAAAAAGAAGATGCGGCATGCAATCCGCTCGAAAAAATTTCTAGGCTACGAAATTACTAATCGATCAATAAGCTCGTGCACAATTGCTTTATTCTCCGTTCCGAAAAATCTTGTACTCCTTTGTTATCCGATCAAGGCGTTGCAAATAGGCAATGCATGTCGATAAAATATTTTTGTAGATCATCGATTTCTCTTGAAGTGAATTCCAAGTCTCATCAGACTGGATCGAAAAATAAGAATCAATATTGACTAGAATATCAAGATCATCCTGCTTTAACACAATAGACTCTCTTTCAATCATCCGCTTAATGAAATTGTAATACTCGCGGGTCTTGGTCATCATAGCTTCAACATCATCCTCTATCATAACCAGTTTCTTTTATAAGTTATGTTTTCGTTTAATTAATAAAAATAATTCTACTCCTTCCAACAATAAAGCTCTTTTCCGTTTGATGCGTATAGTGCCGACAGAGCATCCTATAATAACCATGTAATGAAAATCGCGAAACATAGTAACGATTTCAAGTATGCTGGAAAAAGCAGAAGGCAATTCAAAAGATCGCTGCTTTTTTATATTAAGAATGAATGGTTCACAGTGGATTAATACGTATGCAACAATTGTCGGTGAGTTTTCAATATCAATAGATAAAAAGGTTCATACGTAGTTAAGACGCTTAACTCAATTCATCTGCTGTAGTTACACGTTAAAAATATTCTTCGACCAACGAACATATTACCCGAGTTAAGGTGAATAGATTTTTTTAGAACGCACGTTCATAGTAAGAACAAAAACTAAAAAACATGAATCAGCAATTAATCAAACTGACTCTGTTGGCTCTGATCTTTTTAACGATGTTTTTCTCTGGGTGCAAAAGTCATAAGAAAATGGCTGCCATTACTTTGCCTAACGCACAGCAACAAAATGCGAGTGCGCCAAAGGAAACAAAACCATCCGCTACAGAGGCTGAAGAACAAGGAAAATTCAATGCCATGAAAGAAGAAACCTACAAGGGAAGATTGCTGCAATACTTTGATGCCATCGCGAATGCGAGCACCGTTGTCTCAGCCAATTCAAGCATTGATGAGGCCTTAACCTTATTTGCTTCACCGCAAGCTCCGGTTCTTATCGTCATCAGCAACGAAGGTGCCCAGAAGGATTATGATCGGCCAACCTCCATCAAAGCCTATCTTAATTATCTGAAAGATCAAAAAAAGAACATCAACGCGATTGAACATCTGAAGCTGGATGAATTTGGAAAAATCATGGAGGTAGAGTTGCAAAAAAACAATCAAATAAAATAGTCATGCGAACAAATGCATTCATGTCTATGTTGCTTTTCGGTTTATTATTTTCAGGCTCGCTTCTGGCACAAACGGATAATGTAAGTCCGGCACGGAAGCAGGCGATTGATTCGCTCGCATTAGAGAAAGTGCGCGATCTCAGTAAATACATTAGCATAATCGGTAATAAGAAGACGCAATACTCAGAAGCTACGCGAGTGATGGATCGGGTGGAAGAACTTTTTGCACCGCAAAGCGATATCGGTGTATCTGCGCTGGGTAAAAAAGAAGTAACGTATTACAAAGTGCGAAAATACCTTGAACACTTGATGGCACTCAATTACGATCATGTCAATATTAAATGGTACAATATTCATTACATCAGCGACCTTGAACGGCAGCCCGATGGAAAGTATGTTGGCGTGGTTACAATTTATCAACGCTTTGAAGGCGAATCGGAAGGTGGTCTTAAATACAAAGACACTACCAAAAAAGACATTACCATTTATGTGGAGCGAAAGCATACGCAGATTCAAGGTAAATTGGTTGAATTCTGGGATGTACTGTTGGGTGACATTCGCGTAACGGAAACAAGTGCATAGGTGATATCGGCCGTTAAGCGAGGTGCCATGATCAGTCATCGGTATTTGCGATTCAATATCATCTGGTGGATCGTTTTCGTTCTGCTGATACTATTTATTCTGATGATTTCATTTCCAATCAAAGCCCAGTTGGTTGGAGAGATGGATGACGAGAGTAAATTCTATGCACAATCAAAACAGGTGAATCAATTCTTTAGAAGGTTTAACGCAGAAGAAGACGAGCGGGGAAATCGGTATTACCCGGGCGACAAACAGTATCAAAGTGAAAAGCTCAGGAAAAAATATTTCAAGATCGTCTTTGATGAAAGCAATGCCGGGCTAACACGCGATCTTAAGAAAGAATTCGTTGAAACCGTCTTGAGCAAACCGAGCATTCTCGATTTTCATGCGAGCAGCTGGTTCGCTGAAGTGAGTGCCCTGTTCACAGTTAATGGTAAAGATCAGGAAATCATTTTGTTCATGGAGTTAGAAAAAGATCATCTCGGTTACAAGTGGGTAGTGAGCCGCGCATTTGCAGAAGAGTTTGCCACTTATTTTGCACGCGATACCAGCCAGATAGGGCGATTTCTCCATCCGATGAGTCATGAATTAGATTTTATGAATCTGCGGAGAGCATTCGCGAACAGTGATAGTGTAAGTCAATTCACGAACAAAAAATTTAAACCCGATCATCTCACCGTTCTTTTATATGAAACCAAACGCGGCAAACTAAAATTTAAATCTGTGACGTCTGTTAAATTTCATTTCTTTCAAATTGACGGATGGTATTTTGAATTATCCGATTTTAACAGGCCAGGTTACAACACCGGTTGGTTGATCTCAAGTCTTGTTAAATTAAAAAATGAATCAGAGAAAAAACTTCTTATGCGGTATCTGTATCATGAAACGAATTAAGCTTTGGTTTTTTATTATTTTATTTTCCAGCGTGCTTCCTGTCTTTTCACAAAAGCAAAAGACCATTAAAAAAAATATAACGCAGGTCAGCAAGAACAAAGCAACGAGCCCTTCAAAACCAACCATCGATCCGGTAAAGGATCAAGAGAAGGTAAAAGACATGATTCAATTTTTAGCTTTCATGCTAAACACGCTGGGCAGCAGCACCACCTCAAGCCGTGATAAAGATGTTTTAATTACGGAAAGCTATTCGAAAATATTCCGCGATTCGAAAGTGCAAATAGAAGACGACCTGGACGATGAACGTGGAGTGGTCACCAACAAAGATGTAGTGGATTACCTCAAAGACATCAATTTTTTCTTCAAAGACGTGACCTTCGAGTTGACGATTGATCAAATTGAAAAAGGTGAAAACGCAGAGCACCTAACTTTTTATAAAGTTTCCTTGCATCGAAATCTGAGCGGCACAACGATCGATGGAAAAAATATCAGTAACAGCTTAGAGCGTTTCATTGAGGTGAATTACAACACAAAAGACCAAGATTTAAAAATCGTCAGCATCTATACACATGAGTTGAATGAAAAGGAAGCATTGATCAATTGGTGGAAACAGTTATCCTACGAATGGCATTCTTTATTCAGAAAAAAGTGCAACCTACCTGACAGCGTACGTTTGAGCGATATCCAAAAAGTTACAGCCATTGAAGCCTTGGATCTCAGTGGCAATATTTTTATTCAATCCATTGAGCCGCTTTCGAAATTAAAAAATCTGAAGTCACTCAATCTGTCTTCCACGCACGTTACCGATCTCTCTCCCATCCGAAATCTTACCGGTTTAATCGAATTGAATTTATCCAACACTTCGATCAGCGATCTATTACCGCTTAAATATTCCACTGGATTGATGAAACTGAATATATCCAATACCAAAATCAGAGACATTCAAATTCTTCAGCGTCTTCCTCAACTAAACTCACTTGCTCTAAGTTCCACCAACATTCTCGATTTCACCGCGCTCGTAAATCTTATAGAATTGAAATCATTAAATCTTTCAAATACTAAATTCAGCGATCTTTCTTTTATACAAACTTCGAACAAACTATCTGAGTTAAACATTTCAAAAACGCGCGTTCAAGATTTATCAGCTCTGCAAACATTATTACATCTGGAGATACTTTTTTGCGACAGCACCATGATTCGGTCCATTCGCCCCTTAGCCAATCTTACGAATCTGAAAGTACTCCATGCCGATAATACATCTCTCTCCGATTTGCAGCCTGTAGAAAAATTACCTCAGCTAAAAAAAATCTACTGCGACAAAACGCCCATTAAAAAAGAAACGGCCGAAGCATTTATGGCGAGCCACCCCAATGTTTCTGTTGTTTACGATTCGCACAATCTCAAAAGCTGGTGGAACAATTTGAGCGAACCCTGGAAAGAAGTAATCAGCAAAACTGCCAGAATAAATAAAGACCCATCGGACGAAGAACTAGCCGGGGTTGGCAACATCGACTCGATTAACATTAGCAGTAAAACTATTTCTGATCTTGAGCCACTTCGAAAACTTGAAAAAATAAAAATACTGATAGCAAGCAAAACATCTGTGCAAGATTTGTCGCCCATAAAAAATCACCGAGAAATTATTTCAATTGATCTAAGTGAAACTAAAGTGACCGATTTATCTCCATTAAATCAGATGACGAAATTGCAAGTGCTGAATGCCGATCGTTGTAAAATTGCTGACATCAGCGGACTTCAAAAAATCAAAAGCCTAAAAACAATTTACTGTGATGAGACAACCATCAACGATATCAACGCTCAGGAATTTTTAATTGAAAACCCGAAATGCCTCATCATTTATAAAACTTCTCATCTACATCGTTGGTGGCGAAATCTTTCTCCTAACTGGCGAACTATCTTTTCAGCTCAACTGGAAGATACTACACGAGAAAGCTTACACGAGTTGGTAGAGCGCTCGTCTTTTAGTTTTAAAGAAACCCCTGTAAGTGATCTCTCGGGGTTAAGTGAATTTATTCGTTTAAAAGAACTGCAGTTTGCAGGCACAGCAATAACTGAAATAGCTCCTCTACCTAATCTATCACAATTGAAATCGTTGCACGCTACCAACAGCCCCATTCAAAACATTGAAGCCATCGGTCAATTACCTGAACTAGAAGATCTAGATATTTCCAACACTCCAGTGGAAGATCCGTTTCCCGTGTGGACATTACAAAAACTAAAAAAACTCAATTGTTCCGGAACGCAAATCAAGAGGCTTGACGGAATTGAGAAACTAGAATTGTTAGAGGAGTTCGATTGTTCAAATACTATTGTGAGTAAGCTCGTGCCTCTTGACTATCTGCACCTTAAGTCATTTAAATGCTACAACACTAAAATTTCCAGCAGAACGATAGAGCATTTCATTGCAAGCCATCCCGATTGTAAAATCGTTTACTATAGATAGCTGCGTTATTCCTAGCGCATGGTCCAATCTAGTGTGGTTATGGTTTTTATAACGACAAAAGACTTGGTTCTTTACTCAGGTTACTGTTAAACCGTCATTTCATTCGTTCAATGCTATTAGTGTTGGGCAACACAATAATCATGTGCTGCGTTGTTTTATTGCGCGCAAACAAATGTTTCACTTAAAAAAACTACCAATGAAAAAGTTAATTGTGTTTTGTCTATTGATCAGTGCTGTGTCTGTCGGCTACGCCAAAAGCAATATGGCCGTACTAAGAAGTGGAGATGTTTTTAAAGTTATTTATAAAGGCGAATCTCCTTCCAGAGTACATGTGCTTATTTCAAACGAGACAGGAGAAGAAGTGTTTCGTGAAGACTTGACCTCAAATGCAGGGTTTATAAGGCCCTACAATTTTTCAGGATTACCGAATGGTAATTATAGTATCTCCGTCAAAGATTCAGACGGAGAAAAAATTGAAACAGTCGGCTACAATGAAGAGAAAAAAGTTAGAAGTATCGATGACAACGAGTGGATTGCTTACATCGCACAACTTTCGGCATCCGAAAACAAATTTCTCGTGGCAGTTCCGAAACAAGGTGAATCAAATTTCTCCATTCAAATATTTGATCCTGCCGATCAGTTGGTTTATTCGGATGAGCAAAAAACTAACACTCACTTTGGGAAAATTTTCAAATTAAAAAATTGTGAAAGCGGCACAACCATTCGCGTGACCAACCACAAAACAGGAGAGACCAAAGCAGTGAAATTGAATTAAAAAAATGAATGAAAAAGCCCTCGCTATAAACTAGCGAGGGCTTCCTTCAAACTCCCGCATCAGCTGAATATCGTCTTAAATGGCGATTCATCTTAAGCGCATTAATCTTTAGACCTTGATTTTCGTTTCACTGATAGAAACTTTCTTGAATACTTAGTAGAAATGTGTTTAAGATTTTCATTTATCGAATCATAAAAAACAAATTTTATGAAAGCTATAAGAAGAAACTTTCAAGGCACAGTGCTAGCAAAAGATACACCAGTCATCCGTTTCTTAAAATGGGTTTTATTAGTGCTGTTCGTGGCCATGGCATTATGGCCTGTGTTTGCCCAAAGTAATAGACTGGAAACGGAAAAAGGTTTGACTGAAGCCATTGCTCCTTTTGATGCCGATGTACGATACAATATTTTCAT
>DPLR01000587.1 GCA_003541895.1 Cytophagales bacterium
TGAAAATATTATTTCCGTGGGCAGCCATTGGCGTAGTTGCCGGAAGTGTTGCAGGTAATTTTATTTCCGAAGAAGTTTTTAAAGTGATTATGGCCGTAACCATTTTTGGAAGCCTCATCACGATGATCTGGATGGAGATGGGCGGCAAAGAAAAAATCCCTGATAATATTTATTTAGGAATTGTAGCTGGCTTTTTAGGAGGCTTTACTTCGATGATAGGGAACCTTGCCGGCACTGTTATGGCGGTTTATTTTCTAAGCATGCGCCTTCCAAAAAATAATTTTATTGGCACAGCTGCGTGGTTTTTTTTGGTGATGAATTGGTTTAAGGTTCCTTTTCATATTTGGGTGTGGCATACCATCAATACACAATCGTGGTTGATGGCATTGGTTGTTTTGCCAGTGATTATCGTTGGCGCTTACCTCGGTGTTTGGTTGGTAAAAAAAATGAGCGACAAAACCTATCGTTGGTTTATCATTGGCATGACAGCCGTTGCAGCAGTGGTGATGGTGTTTAGATAGATTTTTCTTAGACAAAGGCGCTAAGAAAAATCGGACTTCGTAAATCGTAACTAGAATTATCTTCCAAACGGATTCAACGCACCCAAAGCTCTTTTACCTCCACCCATTTTGTTCATGGTCTTCATCATCTTGCGCATATCATCAAACTGTTTGATCAATTGATTGACTTGCTGAATGGTTGTACCACTTCCTTTCGCTAAGCGGTTTCTTCTGCTGCTATTTAATATCTCCGGATTCTCGCGTTCTTTTTGAGTCATCGATTTAATGATGGCCTCCACTGGCTTGAATGCATTCTCATCAAAGTCAACGCCCTTCAATGCCTTGCCCATGCCGGGTATCATGCTCAACATGTCTTTCATGTTGCCCATCTTCTTTACTTGCTCGAGCTGCGAAAGAAAATCATTGAAGTCGAATTGGTTCTTGCGCATTTTGGCGTTGAGCCTGCGCGCTTCTTCCTGGTCAAAAGTTTCTTGCGCTTTTTCTACCAAACTCACCACATCGCCCATGCCCAAAATTCTTCCGGCCATACGATCTGGATAAAAGCGATCGATCGCTTCCATCTTTTCACCGGAGCTAATAAACTTAATTGGCTTGTCAACGACTCTGCGAATAGAAAGTGCCGCACCACCTCGTGTGTCGCCATCCAACTTCGTCAATACTACTCCGTCAAAGTTCAGTCGGTCGTTGAATGCCTTGGCTGTGTTCACTGCATCTTGGCCCGTCATTGAATCAACAACAAACAAAGTTTCCGAAGGCTTCAAAGTTTCTTTCAGCTTCGCGATTTCGTTCATCATCTCCTCATCCACTGCAAGACGACCCGCTGTATCAACAATCACTACACGGTGATTATTTTTCTTCGCCTGATTCAGCGCGTTGCGTGCAATCTTGACAGCATCTTTATTTTCAGGCTCGGCATATACTTCAACGCCAACCTGTTCTCCCAACACTTTCAATTGATCAATAGCAGCTGGGCGATAAATATCACAAGCCGTCAGCAACACACTTCTACCCTGTCGCTTCAAATAATTGGCAAGTTTTCCTGAGAAAGTGGTTTTACCTGAACCCTGCAAACCAGCAATGAGAATGATGGCTGGATTTCCTTCCAATTTAATTTCTTCTCCCTCTCCGCCCATGAGCGCGGTGAGCTCATCGTTGGTTACTTTGGTAAGCAATTGTCCCGGGCTGATGGCAGTGAGCACGTTCATGCCCATCGCTTTGGTTTTGATTTCGTCAGTTACATCTTTGGCCACTTTATAATTCACATCGGCATCGATCAATGCTTTGCGAATTTCTTTAATGGTAGAGGCAACGTTAATCTCCGTAATCTTTCCCTGGCCCTTCAGGGTTTGGAAAGCTTGCTCCAGCTTTAGGCTTAAACTATCAAACATTGTTCTTCTTTAATTTGAGGGCTGCAAAGATACTATTTTTTAGAGTTTGCATTTTAGAAAATCACCTCCAGAAAAAGATGAGCCCAAACATAAATCCATCAATTTAATTCATCGGAATCAATCGGATATAATCTAACTCTGCGGTATTCACGTCAACGTTCATGTTGTTGTTCCATTCTTCAAAACTGATTTTGAATTTGTTTGCGCCCGCATTTAATTTCACTTTGCGGCTATTCGAAAATCCCCAATCCGACCATTCGTCTTTTCCGCGTTGAGGGAAAACCAAAACGCCTTGTTCATTTCCATTGATCGAAAGCGTTCTGATCGCGCATTTATTGTCTGTGTTCCAAGGGCCACTTCCGTTAGAGTAACGTACGTCAAGCAAATAAACTCCGGCTTTATCTACCGTCATTGTTCCTTCAATAATTTTATTCTTATCTGTTGAAATCTCGACAAATCCCTTTCCAGAAAAATTAGAATAAGGTCTGCTCGCTTTGGCAGCAAAATTTTCAAGTTCAAAGAACTGAGGTTTATCTGCATAATTTAACGGAGCGCTCGCAAAAGATTCAAAGCCTTTTTCATCGACCGCTGAAACTTGATACACGGAAAATTTTTCGTCAGGAATTTTATACTCAGACGCCATTACAGAATTGATCAAAACACCATCTTTATAAATATTGTAGGCTGAAGTCCACTTTTGTATTTGCCAACGAATTGAATTTCCTTCAATGATGGGTTGAGGTGCTGTTGGCGAAAAATGATTTTCTACTTTATTCATTTCCGCATCTCCAAAATCATTATCAGCTAAATCGATACTGATTGAGTGAACTCCTGTCAAATTGGTTGGTATAAAATTCCCTTTCATTTCATTTCCATCCATTACCATCGAACGAATTTGATTCCCGTATCCATTCACGGTAATGTTCAAGACTGAATTTCTGTATTTGAAATTGGAAAGTGTTTTTGTCCCCTTAAACGATTTGGGAACAACGGGATTAAAATGCAATCCATCCAATTCAAAAGACATGCCCATAAACACCCGGTTCACCATGGCTAAGTTACCGGCCATGCTCCACAACATCCGGTCAGAATTAATTTCGGTGCCAAGGAAGTCGCCCGTTTGCGCCACCATGTTTTCATAATTGGTAAGGAACAAACCCGCTGCCCGATAAATAGCGGCAAGCCCATGAGTCAAAACTTTCTCGTTGCCTGTTTTGGCCGCAGCTAAATTCCAATACGATTGAACAAAAGGCCAAATACCATTATTGTGATACGGAGGGATTCCGGGAATTTGCGGATAGATGCATGTCACTCCAAAATCTGTAACAGGCGATTTTGAAATTATGGCAGCTGCATTTTTTTTATCAGCTACGCCAAATAAAACAGCCAACGCTTCACCTAAAGCTTCAAAGCGCGGAGAAATCATTAATGACGGACGGCCATACAAATATTGTGCGTAATAACCTTTGTCATTCATCCAAAGAAATTGGTTGATTCCCGATTTAATTTTTTCTGCTCGCTGCGAATAAACTTCGCCCGACTCGCCTTTTAGTTTTGCGATCTCCGCCAGAATTTTATGGGCTTGATAATGGACTACGTTGGTTCCTAAATTTTCGGAAACATAAATGTCCATGTTCGACATCCATTTCGGATAGGTCTGTTCGCGCCAGTCTAAAAAAGATGATTCGCCAGAATACATTCCGGTTTCGTTATCGAACAACGTTTTGTAGTCATCGTCTAAAGTGTTTTTGATGATCGGATAAATTTCATTCAACCAATTTTGATCGCCTGTAGCTTTATAAATTTCCCACGCAGCCAAGACCCAAGTGGTACGATCGGATGAAACGGGCCAAGCTCCGCCCGAGCCTGTGTCTTGTATGATCCTGTTTCGCTTCACCTTTTTCCGAAGGCTGGTCATCGCCACTTTTGGTTCGTGATAAGCAAATGCCAGCACAATGCTGTAGCTAATGTCGCGTGTCCAAACGCCACCCCACTTTGCTCCTGTTCTGAAGGTGCTATCGGCTTCAATATTTTTGGTAGCTTCTTCCAACGAAAGATTGAAGAGCGCATCAACTATCGGTTGCTGCGATTGATACTTTGCACGACTCGACAAATCCCTTTCCAGCTTCCAAGTCTTTTCCTGATTAGCTGCTTCGTTGAAAGGATTGAATTTGATAGTAATAGAAAAAATATTCGGATCACTGGTTGGCTTCAGTTTCAAACCCTTGTTACTTAGGTTCACAAAATCCCACGAAAGTGGCTCAGAACTTCCGGCAATAAAAAATCCTTTGAAGTCAGACTTCGCCACCTTGGTTCCATCGTATGCTTCGTAATATCCTTTCGTTTCAAATTGTTTCAACACTGATGACATATCTACACGAATGGTGTATTCAAAATTTACAGGCAGATGAGTATTTGGTTTTTCTGGCTGAGGCTGAGGTTTTTCGCCAAACACCACCACAGGCGATTCTTTTTCATCACCAATCACCACCCAATGATCTTGGCCGGGTGGTAACTCATTGTCTTTTTCGTTGATGCTGAATTTGAAAACAACCAACCGAGAAAACGTTTCGCTTGCAGGGCTACGGTAATTCGATCGTATTTCTGTGGGCGAAATTACTGTTGCTACATTTTTGCCCTGAACAATTTTATCGGCATAAACTGTGAAGGCATCCGATGCATAAATAATTTTATCGTTCTTGGTTTTCTGGCATGAGAGAACTAAGAAAATAGCCAAAACAAAAATGAGTTTTTTCATAGCCTTAGGTTAATTCCGGTTTGGAAGATTAGGTGTAAACAAAGATAAAATTATTCCTGCTGACATCCTTTGACTCCGATGGTTGTGCACGAAGATCATTTTTTATTTCCGATGACCAGAATATGCTCAGAAAGTGGTAAAATGCTGCGTGGAAAAAATTGTTGCTTGGCTTCGTCAGCCGTTTCATTTGTTAGATACTGTTAGATCACGTTGGCAGTTGGTTATTTTCTGTGGAGTATTCGGTTGCGTTTTTTTGACTGTGTTCAAACCTTTTAACATGAGCACGTGGTTTCCGGAAGCAGAGACCCCGTTATTCGTGATCATCACATTTTTTTCTGCCACGGGTATGGCTGCATTGGCCCTCTCGCAGTTTGCCTTTCGCGCGCTATTTAAAATTGAATTGACCACGCGAATCAGTTTCTTGCTCTGGACGTTGTTTGAGTTTTTTATTATTTCGATAGCAGCTCACTTCATCAATTTCATTTTCACACATCATCCTTTGTTTGATTTTAACGAATACCTCGAAACGATTACGTACACTTTTTTGGTGCTTGTGCTTCCTTACTTTTTAATGATTCTTTTCTTATACCTTCAACAGCAATTGGTTGTGGTAGAAGAACTGACATTAAAAGTTGCACAACCGATGGCCAATGAAAATATTTCCATAAGCGATGAAAACGACAAAGTGGTTTTAAGTTTAGCAGCAAAAAATATTTTGTACTTCAAGTCAGAGGATAACTATGTTTTGCTTTTTTATCAAATCGAAAATAAAATCA
>DPLR01000380.1 GCA_003541895.1 Cytophagales bacterium
TGGGCGCTCAGCAAGGATTTCAGGTGGGGGATTACATCGGTGGTTGTTTCCCGCGTGTATTTTTCAATCCGTAATGTCCCATTTTCCTCGTCGGATTGCATAAGGGAAAGGATCCGCGCTGCCATCCCCTTCCCCTTCAGCCCTGCCAATTCACCGTCCCGACAAAGAAAGCCTTTGTATCTGTTGATTTTAAATACTTTTCCCCTATAATACCAGGCAACGAACCAATAATTCCGGTCCCTGCGGTAGTGGATCGATCCTTTCATGCAGATTAGATTCTGTGGTGGCTTTAGCGCGCTCGGATTTAGCATGGATATTATACGAGCAAACGGCTTTTTTACCAACTGCATTCCATTTTTGGAATGCAATTTAGCCCGAAAGATTACACCACCGAAGAACCCAGCCTCCTTTCCGTATGAAGAATAAGTTAATATTTTTTAGGGTTATGAATGCGCTTTCAGATAGCCGCAGAGTAAGGATATTGTGCATGCTCAATAAGAAAATAATGTGCGTATCCGATATTCAGAAAGAGCTGCGCCGGAGTCAATCAGAGGTTTCAAAGCAACTTGCAGTTCTAAAGAGCGCCAAATTAGTTCACTCCTTTAAATTCGATTATTGGGGGTATGGTCGCCCTGTATACTATTATTTGAACAAGGCAAAATATGTTCCCAAGAAATTCGATACTCAAACGATAAACCTTGATCCATATAGCCTATTTGAATCACATTTTAATCTTTTTAAATCACCAAAAAGAAGCGACTATATCCCCTCTCGAATCGATAAAAATGTAGTCCATTTATTTGAGCGAAACCTCTGGTTGAGCTTTCTTTTTTCAAGAAACGATGAGTACAATTATGCCAGCGAACTTCTTAATTTACTGCGCCCTCATTTAGACTTCTAAGAGCACTTTTTCAAATAATCGTAGGAAAAATAAATCTGTTTTTGTGACTTGGCTTTCTTTTGATACAATAGTTCTTCACTTCACACCATCTGCATGTTTCCCCTTCCCCTGTTGCGGGAAATTCACCAGCGGTCCATTTATCTACGAAGTTTTGAATTCGATTATTTATCCTGCCAAAGTCATCCTGCGAAAAATCAATGTCTAAAAGCCTTTCCTCAACTCTGCGCATAACAGGCAAAAAGAAGGACAAACGAGAGGGATATCGATTCTTGGCTAACGTTAAGAGAAGCCCGTAAAAAACTAGTTGGTCGGGATCAATCCATTTCTGATTATCTGACATCTTTGTCTCTAAAAGCCATGTGCCTCCATCAATTACAACATCTAACAAACCCTTGATAACATGTTCACCTAAAAGAGATGCAGAGAGCCAGCTCTCAACTTGAAGGTTCTTTAATCTATCGATTCCATGGTACCTAACCGCTTCCATCAACATAGCCGCTTCAGCGATGACTCGGTTCCTCATTTTTTCTTTATCAGATGGATTCAACCAGCCGATATGTTTCTGGGCGACCAAGGTATCAAAAATTTTTGCCGCCATCTCCGGTTTCATACCGTCGCCGAACGAACTTTTGGCCCAAATCTCGAAAACTTTGTGCCCCGCTGTACCGCGAATGAATCTTCTCTCATCAGGTTTCTCCGGGCCTAATTTGTCTATCCTAATCAACTTTTGCTGATAGGGGCAGGCCTCATATGCCCTCATGAATGACCAGGAAACTTGCATTTTGACTCCTTTCTATTTCAGCAGAATTGATTTTAATTACTCAGAAGCGATTTTGATTCTCCAACCTTATCCCCTCCCTTCAGAGAGGACTATTTTGCTTCTCCTCGTCGATCTCCGTGCTTCAAAACACTATTTCGGATCTTCCTTCCCTGTTCAGAAAGATTTAAGAAGTTGATGGAGTCTCGCCTCTTTCTTCCAAATTTCTTCCAAATGGAGCCACTGAGCCTTTTCAATCATGTCTTTATATTTTAAGGGGATGTATATAATATCGACACCGGAGAGGTAAACGAGCGACAATCCGACTATTGTGTTTTTCTGGCCATTGGAAGGCAACACCAATAGATCCAAGACAAGAAATAATTAAATCTTTAGGCGATCAACGATCTGCGCGAGGTGCTTCTTTTCTTATCGAGCTGTCAGAATTCTGGGTTCACAGAAATTTCCCTAGTCTTGAGCCAATTGTAGAGAGTAGGCGATGTAACGCCATATTTCTGGGCAAGGTATGTCTTGCTTGACCCAGTCTTCAGCAAAGCAATAATTTCCTCCCTGTACTTGTCGAGGCTTGATTTACCCCTCCCTTTCGGTCTGCCGAGCATCACGCCTTCTTTTCTTGCCCGAGCTAACCCTTCTTTAGTCCGCTCGCTTATGAGATCTCTCTCGATCTCCGCGAAGAGACCGAACATCGTGATCATCACCTTGCTCTGAAGATCTTGCTTCCCGTTCAGCTTGATGTTTTCTTTTATGCAGATAAGAGAAACTTTCATCCTGATGAGCTGATCGACGATGTTTATAACCTGTCCGACCGACCTTCCAATCCTTGACAGCTCCGGTACGATGATGGTGTCTCCCTCCTTTAATACTCCGAGCAATTAATCTATTCTACGTTCCTTGGTGGATCTCCGGGAGCTGCACTCCACGTCGAACCATTGATCTACCCTCAGGTCCTCTCTATCGGTATATTGTCTAACAGCCAGTTCCTGAGCCTTGGTATTCTGGTCATCCGTGGACTTTCGTAGGTACGCATAAACTGATGATTTCTGCACTTTGCCCTTCCCTGCTTTTAAATAAAAAGGCTATAACATACCGATTATATTACTATTTTATAATGTTAAAGTCAAGGATTTTCTTCTTTTTTCTTATTAAAAAAATACCTTCGTTTTTGTTAAATAGATCAACTATTGCAAGCCTGGTATGCTCTGGGATATCATCCGACGTATCAAAGAAACAGCGAAATTGTGATATTTTCATATTCATAATGATAGAACCGTTCCTTACTTAAGCCGGGTCGGCGGGATATGAATGAGAAGTTTTAAGCTAAAAGTCAAAAAATATTTTTTTAAAAAGGCAATAAACTAAGGGTTAACTAAATTTAATCCGTTGTATAGCAGAAATCAGTTTTTTTTGGCCCAGATAAAAGTAGAATCCAGTTTATTCAAAAAAGTTTTTCACGAATATCTTATTTTTTGCTCTAAAATTGTTTAACTTTTTTGATACGCTTGCGCCTTAATCATAAATGATCAGCGACAAAGTGCTTATTGTTGGTCTTAATAATATGGCAAAGAATACTAAGGAGAACTGCAATGAGGGTCTTTTTGAGCTGGTCGGGAAAATGTAGTCACGAAATGGCCCTTGCACTGCGCAAATGGCTTCCAACTGTCATTCCAGGCGCAGAAATGTGGGTGTCAAGCAAGGACATAGGCGCTGGCCAACTCTGGGCCGACTCGCTATTTAAAGAGCTAAATCAATGCGATTTGGGGATCTTATGTCTAACAAAGGATCGGCTTAAATCGAAATGGTCACAGTGGATGCTATTTGAAGCCGGCGCCACGGCGATATCAATAAAAAAGAAAATTTTGATCCCATATTGCTTAGATTTATCAATTGATGAGCTAACAGAGGGACCTTTATCACTTTATCAAGCAAAGAAGGCGGACAAGCTTGGGACACGTGAAATGCTCGAGGCGCTTTGCAGAGCTACAAAAAAGAGCAACCTAACAATGGTCATGCAGTTATTTGAAAATCAATGGCCGCGTCTATCTAAGAAATTGAACAGCATTAAATTTAGAAATCCAAGCTCGTATGAGCTACTAAATGCGGTTTTTCCAGTAGGGCAGCTAGGATCAAGATTACCTTTTCAATGCTCACAAACCAAAGCAGAACGGAAAGGTTGTTCGCCTAAGACAATTCGAACTTACGTGCATTCGGCTGAGGTTATTGGCATTATTGAAATTTTAACTAAACTTATGGAATTTGGCGTATCGCTTGATTTATCTCATTTCAATGATCGTTTTATTGAGGATGAAAGACTCTTGCTTATTGGTGGAAGCAGGTATAATCCACGAACTGAAAATATTGTTAAAAACCTTAATCCGATTGAATGGAAAGAGCGTCAGAAAGGACGACATTCATTCTTTAGGAATGTTAAAGATAAAAAACTTATATTTGATTGCCGCCATGGCGTAGATGGTAAAGTAACGAATGATTCCGGCGCGATTATTAAAATTTCTAATGAAACGCCAAAGCAAGATATTTTGTTTCTTATGGGAATTCATATGCATGGAACTCTGGGTGCGATAGAAGTTGCGCTAATGGAAGATTTTCAGAAACGGGTGCTTGATAGTGGCTACAATTCTTTTATCCAGATGGTTAAGGTAGAGGTAGCAAAAGATGGGCTCACTGTACTTAAAAAAAAGTTTTATAAAGAGTCTTGGTTTTATCAACTCAATTTATGATAAAATTTTGAGGCACAACATCAATGATAGCTATAATACCAGCTCTGCTTAGATCTTATGATGATGAAATGCGATTAAACTCGACAATTTCTAAGCTCATAGATACTTCTATCTCGCAGTTTATAATATTTTCTCAATGCATTCGTCCAAAGCTTGAAAAATATTACAGTTTTAAAAATTTTAAAGTTTTACACTATGAACAACCTGCTACTAAATGGCGAGGAATTAGCGAAGCTCGTAAAGCTATCGGGCAAACTCAAGAACGAATAATACTTATAGATGCTGATGATCCTTTTGAAGAATCAAGCTTAAGAAAATTTTGCAAATATGTAGCTCAATGTGATGCTGATTGCATTATTGGTCGCAGGGACGATATTAAGCTAAATGCTGAGGATGAATTTAGTCTCTTTACCAGACTATTCATTGAAGTTTTTTCGAATACATTAGTTCTTGGACGTATTGGAGCGTTAAAACGCCTTATAAAATTAGGGAAAGGACCTGATATACAGAGCGGTTTGTACGCAATATCCGGAGACATTTTTAATTCAATTGATTTGGGCTATGTGCAATCGTACGGAGGTGAGCTTGCTGTCTATTATCAGCTATCTATTAAAAATGCCGATGTAATAGAGTTTCCTATTGTTACAGCGCATAACAGCCCATCTTCATATCGGGTTAAACAAATTCTCAAGGAAATTTTGGATCTTCCATTTTTATTTTCGATTTCTGATGAGGAGGTTGAAATGGCGCTTCTTTGGGGGCCTAATATTTACGCTGACTTCTTATCGGTTGATGCAAAACGATTTTATGAAAGCGAGATCCGCAGTCTTCTTTCTTCCATAGGCACTAAAAGGTTAGGTCATTAGAAATAACAACTTGACATATTCCAAGAACGAAGTTTTCAATTATGAAACTGCAGATCTAGACACCGCCATTTTGAGTTATATTTTTGCTACATACCGACTTGCAGCTGAAGCAGAACGTTTGAAATATCCCTATAAATTCGACCGTAGCTAAATTCACGATATTGACAGCCAAGCGGGCAAAAATCGAGAAGGGCAAAAACTACAGATATCGACTGGCCGAGGGGTATATTCACAGATTACCGGAATACCGGTGATTTATCCGACGTATCACAAAATGGTGCAACCCTTGTAATATCATTTCCACCTCGCTCCAATTTCATTTGATTTTTCCAAGCTGGCTAAGTTATATTTAGCGCAAGGCATAACCTCTTTCCAATTCCAACTGACCTGAAGCGATCTCTGGTTTCGC
>DPLR01000542.1 GCA_003541895.1 Cytophagales bacterium
ATTGGGTTTTTAGAAGTTTTTCCCTCGGCTTTTATTTTGACAAACAACGGAGACTCCTCCATTCTCATGCGGATGTAAATAGAGATCGCCACCAAAATAGCCGACACTAAAAACGGAATGCGCCAACCCCAGATTCCAAATTCATCCGAAGGCATTGACTGACGAACAATCAAAATCACACCCAGCGATACAAACAAACCAAGTGTTGCTGTAGTTTGAATGAAGCTTGTATAAAAACCTCTCTCTCCTTTCGGTGAATGCTCAGCTACGTAAGTTGCAGCACCTCCATATTCACCACCGAGTGCCAAGCCTTGAACAAAGCGCAATAACAAAACAATAATGGGTGCAAAAATTCCGATCGTTTCATAACCGGGAACGAGGCCGATCAAAAATGTGGAGCCGCCCATTAAAATCAACGTGACGAGAAACGTGTATTTGCGCCCGACTTTATCGCCCAGTCTTCCAAACACTAAAGCACCAAAAGGCCGAACGACAAAACCAGCTGCGAACGTGGCGAGTGTAAAAAGTAAAGCAGCCGTTGGGTTTGTCTTCGGAAAAAATTGCTGCGCCAAAATAGTGGAGAGACTTCCGAAAATATAAAAGTCATACCACTCAATGAGTGTTCCTACGGACGATGCGGTGATGACCGTCCAGAGTGTTTTGGGAGAATCTTTTTTATGCGACATGAACTCAATTTCAAAATACAATTCTCAAATTCCAAATTGAAATCAATCTGTTATCCGAGACCTTATTTGAAAATGATTATGCCCAGGTCTTTCCGGCTTCGCTCAGCGGAACGCAACCGTGATAAGCGCCTGGCACTTGATTGTATTGAAGTACTTTGGTAGCGCCAGGTTCTGAGGTGAAAAAAGCAAACATGGTCAGTTGCTTCAACTTCAAAATAAAAGGCCGCGGTGTGC
The DNA here is from genome assembly GCA_003541895.1 of Cytophagales bacterium. Taxonomy (GTDB): domain Bacteria; phylum Bacteroidota; class Bacteroidia; order Cytophagales; family Cyclobacteriaceae; genus ELB16-189. The sequence continues at coordinate 921 of DPLR01000542.1, forward strand.
TGGGTTTTGCCTTCTCAGCATTGACCGCATCATCGTGAACTTGCTTTAAATATTTTACTTGTTCTTCTGGACTGCCTTCAACAAAACGATCTCCAAAAGCGCGAATCGCCATTTCGTCAAACTCTTTCATCCCGTCCAAAAATAATTTTTGATCTTCTTCCTTGTAACAATTCTTCACAAGCAGATCAATAAATTGTGAAACTCCAACATCAGTTGCTCCGGGTGTATCTGTTCTGGGGATGATGATCTCCGCTGCCTGACTTATAAGTAAAGCCTGATCTTCAGTAAAGAACACAGGCTTATAATTGAGTGCAGGTGTGTTTCTACAACTTTCTAAAATTGACATTAGGGCAGATGAACAAACTGCAACTCCCAACATCATTGCCGTTTTGCGGATAGCTTCTCTCCTATCGATTAATGTTTCCATAATTCTCAATCTAAAATGTCAACTTATAAATTTTGTTTTTTCAATTCACTCACGGCATAATCAACAGCACGTGCGGTAAAAGCCATGTAAGTGAGTGAAGGATTCTGACAAGCTGACGAAGTCATAAACGATCCGTCAGTTACAAACACATTTTTGCAAGCGTGTACTTGGTTGTATTTATTCAGCACACTGGTTTTTGGGTCTTTGCCCATGCGCGCGGTTCCCATTTCATGAATACCAAGACCCGGCCCGCCAATGTTATCATACTTGCGAACATTTTTTACGCCAGTCGCTTCCAACATTTCAGCAGCATCGTTTGCCATATCCACACGCATTTTCTTTTCGTTGTCTTTAAACTCCACATCGAAGTCTATTACGTACATACCATGTTTATCTTTCTTGTTTTTATTGATGGTCATGCGATTGCTGTGCACCGGTAAAAATTCACCGAAGCCGGTCATTCCCAAATGCCATTTGCCAGGGGTAGTTACAGCTTGTTTAAGGTCGGCACCAATCTGAAGTTCGGCTACATGTTTCATCCAACCGTCTCTGCTGCCACCTCCCTGATAGCCAAACCCGCGGATGTAATCTCTCTTGTCAGATCCAACGTTTCGGTATCGTGGAATATAAAATCCGTTTGCCCTGTGACCAGTATAGTATTTGTCTTCAAGACCATCTAACTCACCACTCGCACCAACACCTAGATGATGATCCATTATGTTACAACCCAATTCACCGCTATCATTTCCAAAGCCATTCGGGAAACGCTTTGAAATGGAATTCAGCATGATGTAAGCAGAACCAAAAGTGGATGCGCACAAGAAAATTACTTTGGCATAAAATTCAATTTGCTCACCTGTTTCGGAATCAAGCACTTTCACTCCAGTTGCTTTGCCTTTTTGCTCATCGTAAATCAACTCGTAAACAATAGAGTTAGGGCGCAAAGTCATGTTGCTGGTTTTTTCTGCGGCAGGAATCGTGCAAGAGTTGCTGCTGAAGTAACCACCAAACGGACATCCACGAATACACAAATCTCTGAACTGACAAGTGCCACGCCAAGGTGTGTGCGGTAGTGGGGCCGTTGCATGAGCTGTTCGCCCAATGGTCAGCAAACGATTAAATTTATCCTTGACGGCTTTTTTCAATTCCAGCTCGGCACAATTCAATTCCATGGGCGGTAAATATTTTCCATCGGGAAGTCCTGGATAATTTTCTGCCTGACCACTTATGCCGGCATAGGTTTCAACATAATCGTACCAGGGAGCAATTTCTGCATAACGTACTGGCCAATCTACCCCGATGCTGTCTTTTAAATTCGCTGCAAAATCCATTTGGCTCAACCGATAGCTCTGCCTTCCCCACATGATGGAGCGACCACCAACGTGATAACCGCGCATCCAATCGAAACGCTTCGTCTCAGTATAAGGATAGTCGATGTCGTTTACGAACCAATGTTTAGAACTTGGCCTAACGGTATAACCAGTTCTATTCTGAACGCTTTGATTTTTTAAATCTTCCTGTGTAGGTCTGTCGCCATTCGGGAGCTCCCATGGATGTTTGTTGGTAGTAGGGTAATCATCCGGATGTTTCACCATTCTTCCTCGTTCAAGCACCAACGTCTTCAACCCCTTTTCAGTGAGTTCTTTCGCTGCCCAACCACCGCTTATGCCCGTGCCAACCACTATAGCATCAAACGTATTCTTCTTTTCGGCTTCGGTATTTAAGTTCATGACTTCTTATGATTCAGTTTGAATGGGGAAGGTAAAAATTTTTTTAAGATATGCGAATGGAATTAACAATGTTTTCAGAATTTTTCGACCACACCTAAACCAAAAAGGACGAAATCATATTTCACGGGATCGTGCGGGTCAAGTTTTTTTAAATTCGATGTAAGTTCTATGGCAGTTTCCCAATCCATTTGCTTTCTCTTAATCAATTTTAATTTGCGAGCCACACGCTCCACATGTACATCGCAAGGACAAATGAGTTGAGCAGCTGAAATATTTTTCCAGATGCCAAAATCAACTCCCGATTTATCTTGCCTCACCATCCAACGCAAATACATATTGATTCTTTTGCAAGCTGATTTCCTCTCGGGAGTCGGAATATGTTTTTTCGTACGCTGAGGAAAATCTTCGAGACTAAAAAACAATCGATGAAAATGGATCAGTGCGTTTCCTACATGCTCATCGGAAGGGCTTACTTTAAACGCTTGTTCGAGCGAATCATTTTTCCGGTAATACTGCGAAAGGAATTCGGCAAAATACAATGCATCGGTTTCGTTGAAGGTACGGTGCTTGAATCCTTTGAAATTTTTAAAGTCTTTCGCCTTACAATGCAAGAGAAATTCGTGAGGCGAATTATCCATGCGCTCCATAAATTCTTTCGACTTATTGATGATCGTTACGCGTTGACCCCAAGCCAGCACGGCAGCGATTAGCCCTGCTATTTCGATGTCTTGCTTTTTTTTGAATTGATGTGGAATGCTGATCGGGTCGCTCTCAATAAAGTTAGATTGATTAAATTGAAGGAGTTTCTCATCAAAAAATTCGCGGAGGTAAGAAATGCGATCGGGCTTCACTTAATCCAGAAACTTAGCCTCCACCCTTCGGTTCAGTGCACGTGCTTCTTCATCCGATCCTTCTTGAATCGGTTTGCTCTTGCCAAAGCCGCGGATTCGTATCCTTTCACTCGACACGCCATTCTGCACCAGATATTCGCTCACGGTAAGTGCGCGGGTTTGAGATAGACGCAAATTATACTCGGCTGATCCTTGGTCATCGGTGTGACCCGAAAGCTCAACTCTCCATTTGGGGTTTTTCTTTAACACCAAAATGAGTCGGTTCAATTCCGGATACGATGTGGGTAGCAACTGATAACTATCAAAAGAAAAACGAATGTGCTTGAGCGTGTAAACTTCATTGGTGCGCACGTCATTTTCATCAATGCTCAGCGTGTCTTTCAGCGCAGTGGCATGCACCGTAGAATCTATTTCTACCAGCGAAACTTCATCAATAAAAAAGTAGGCTGCCTTGCTCAATAATTTTTCATTGACTGGAGAAAAATCGAGGTAAACACTTTTTGTCTCTTCGCCTGAAGAAAAATTTCCGATGGTGATAAAGCCTTCGCCACCTTTCGCTACATAATCGAAATGAACACGATTCCACAACCGCGTTCCTTGGTTGTAAGCCGAATCCATCACATGCGTGAACGTGGGCTTTACATCGATGATCTGATCATGGTTAAAAAAAATAGCTGAATCAGAAAGCAAAACGCCAATACGGTCGATGGCAAATTTTGAATACGATGACAATTTAAAATATAATTCTACCCGGTATGTTCTTCCCGTGATCAACCGTTCATTCAACTTTGCTTGCAGATACTCGCGGTAATTAATTTTATTAATCCACATGTAAATTCCGCAGTAGCCATTGCCTTCGAGGGCATTGGTAACACCGGCCCAATTCCTGGGCACACCCGCATCTACAAAACTGCATCGGTTAAACATATCGGGCGTGCCAAGCGATGGCGAATACCAGCCCGGAGCAAAATTCTTTACACCAAAATAACTAAACGAAGAAGGACACTGATAATACGATTCAAACCCGGGGTTCGGCACTAAGTTTTGTGCCGAAACAAATCCGGCAACACAGACGCAACAGAATAATGTGGTCCATGTTTTCATTGCGAATCTATTTATACCGAATCACTTCTACAGCAAACCGCTGATCCGTTGCTCCTAACTTATCATAGGCGGATTTTGAAATCTTAACCACTGTGTCGTCTGACGAGTTCAAGGCGCTCACTACGCGCACAAAAACTTCATTATTGGTAGTTGTGTTTCTCACTTTAATGATTGATCCCGGTTTTGCTGATTTATGTTGCGCTAAATATTTACGATTGCCTTCCGTACCCTCTAAAAGTGTAGCCATTCCTTTTTCGTGAATCTCGTCAGTACCGATCACGGTTTCAGAAATTTTTACTTCTTGTACAGGCTGCGTCTGTTTATTCAAAGTCACCTGCGTTTGCTCAGTTGTTGTAACCGTTTCCTTCGTGCTCATCGGAGGAAGAACAAACAAAACCTGCCCTGGCTTTATGTCGGTGCCATCAAGATTGTTCCACTCTTTCAACTGTTGAATGGATGCTCCGTACATTTTTGCGATGGAATAAAAAGTTTCTTTCTCAGTAACGGTGTGCGTGCCTTTCAACGTTTTGGCATCGGGCAGTTTATTTTTTTCGGTTGCTTTCACCACTTCAACGGCCGATTTCTTTTTGATAATCAAATCCATTCCCGACTTGAGTGCGTTGCCGCTAAGGTTGTTCCATTTCTTAATATCGTCTATTGAAACTTCATAGAGTTTAGAAATGGAGAACAAGGTTTCCTTCGCACCCACTTTATGTATAACGTTTCCATTTTCGATTTTTGCTTTCGTGCGTGGCACGTACGGCACTTTCAATTCCATTCCTATTTTCAGCCCTGCACCTGCTTCCGGATTTTCTTGGGCAAGTTCATTCACCGGGATCTGATATCTTCTTGCTATAGAGAATAAAGATTCTTTTGGATCTACTTGGTGAATAATGTACTGCTTGCCGTTGATCGTCTCCATGCGCAGTGAATCAAAGGGCGCAGCCTTAGCCGAAAAACTAACCGTGCAAATTCCTACCAACAAAGCCAATGTGCCTTTCCAATATCCAGCACCTAGTATCCAGCATCTAGTACCCAGTCGCCAACTTCTATTCTCTTTGTTCACCTTCATGTTTTATCTTTATACAAAAATACAATTTAGATCGTGATGATTCGAAAAACAATAGTAACTCCCCTACTGATTTTTATGTGTATTGTTGGGTTCGCTCAAACTACTTCATCCACAAAATCGGCAGAAGGTAAACCCAAAGTGATGGTGATGGACATCAAAGCAGAGATTGACCCGCGCATGTTGCGTTACGTGAAACTCTCGCTCGAACATGCCGAAAAAATCAATGCTGATTATGTGATCATCGATATGGATACGTACGGTGGTGTTTTAACCGATGCCAAAGAAATTGTTGACTTGATCATGGATTTCAAAAAACCGATTTGGGTTTTCATCAATTCGGATGCGGCATCAGCAGGCGCATTGATCTCCATCGCCTGCGACTCTATATATATGTCGCCCGGGGCGAGCATTGGTGCAGCCACGGTGGTTGAAGGAGACGGCAAAGCTGCGCCCGACAAATACCAATCGTACATGCGTTCGATTATGCGATCAACAGCTGAAGAAAATCATCGTGATCCGCGCATTGCGGAAGGCATGGTAGACGAGCGCGTGGTGATTGACAGCATCAAGCAAGCTGGTAAAGTAATTACGTTCACCACCAACGAAGCGTTGAAATATCACTACTGCGAAGCGAAAGTCAATTCAATTGAAGAAATTTTAGAGCGAAATAAAATTAAGAATTACGAACTCGATCATTTTGAACTTGGCGCCACCGAAAAAATTATTGCAATCTTTCTAAACCCATTCATCAGCGGCTTGCTGATCTTGTGCATTCTCGGAGGAATTTATTTTGAGTTTCAAGCACCCGGCACGCTCTTCCCGATTGCTGCCTCTCTTGTTGCTCTAGCACTTTATCTCGTTCCGTATTACTTAAATGGACTAGCCGAATATTGGGAGATCATCACGTTGATGATCGGAATAATTTTACTCGCAGCAGAAATTTTTGTGATCCCCGGTTTTGGCGTAGCCGGAGTATTGGGGATTTCTCTTACGGTGATGTCGCTGATTTTAATTATGCTCAACAACGACTTCTTCAATTTTGAATTTGTTCCTTTTGGTGACATTGTGAAAGCAACCTTTGCCACCCTTGGTGGACTTGCCGGTGGCGCTTTGTTGTTATTTTTTGGCGGAGCAAGGCTGAGCGAGACCAAAGCCTTCAAACGAATTGCGTTGACAGATACGCAAGAAAGCTCGCAAGGCTATACCGTGCGCACCAACGAACAAAACTTGGTAGGCAAAACCGGAACAGCCTACACCGTTCTTCGCCCGAGCGGCAAAGTAATGATCGATGGAAATGTGTACGATGCGTTCACCCGAGGCGAATACATACAAAAAGGCGAAGCCATTGAAGTGATCGGAACGGAAGGGATTACATTGAAGGTGAAGAGCCATTAAAAAATTACCTATGAAACATCTGAAAATTTCTTTTTTGTTTTTAAGTATTTCTGTTACGTCAGCATTCTCTCAAAACCTAAAACCCGACACCATCGCCAAAGGCGTTTTCATTCTTCACAAATTTCAACAAGCCATTGGCAAAGAAAGTTATTCCATCGTTCGTAAAAATGATTCGCTCCGGTTGCAATCCAATTTTAAGTTTAACGATCGTGGCACGGATGTTCCCTCGCAAACAGTTTTGGTTTTGAATCAATCGGGAGTACCCGTCTATTTTAAAACTAAGGGAAGCACTTCGCGTTCATCGGTTGCTGATGTGGAAGTGTTCGTAAAAAAAGATTCGGTAAAAGTCCGCTCGACAAAAAATTTCAATCGCACCCGAACACCGAAAACCTTTTTCACTATCTACGGCTACTCGCCCATCGCCATTCAAATGGCGGTGATCAAATTCTGGAAACAAAACGGCAAACCTGAGTCGCTCACCATTTTTCCTGGCGGCAAATTGAAAATCAAATTCGATGGATACGATACCATTCAACATAAACTTCTCGAACGCTATTTTATCAAAGGACTGATTTGGGGAAGCGAAATTGCGTGGACACAACCGAATGGCGATTTGGTTTCGCTTTTCACCAACGATGCCGAAGGCGATAAGTTCGAAGCTATTGCCGAAGCTTTCAAAAATACACTTCCTGATTTCATCGGGCGGGCAGCGAAATACGGCATGGCCGATCTGAAGAAAAATCAATCGACCGAAAAATATCCATCGCTCGCATTAGTCAACGGAAATATTCTGGATGTAGTAACGGGAAAAATTATTTCAGGCAAAACCGTCATCATCGAAAAAGGAAACATCAAGTCGGTTGAAGAGAGCAGCAAAACAGTTTTGCCAAAGTCAGCGAAAGTAATTGACCTGAAAGGGAAATACATTTTGCCCGGCTTGTGGGATATGCACGCGCACTTTCAGCAAGTGGAATGGGGACCGGCTTACCTTGCTGCGGGCGTCACCACCGTTCGCGACTGCGGCAACGAATTTGATTTTATCAATGCCACAAAAAAATCGATCGATAACAATGAAGGCGTTGGCCCGCGAATTTTGCGAGCCGGAATTGTGGATGGCGATGGCCGGCTGGCGCTTGGCATTGTACGCGCAAACACTGCGGCCGAAGCGAAAGCGGTAGTAAAAAAGTACAAAGACAACGGCTATGAACAGATCAAGATTTATAGTTCGGTAAAACCGGAGATCATCAAAGCCATTGCAGAAGAAGCGCACAACGTTGGGCTAACGGTAACGGGTCACATTCCGCAAGGTGTGTCGTTGCTGGAGGCCATCAACGCAGGACAAGATCAAGTGAATCATTTCACGTTTGTGTACCAGGCGATGAAGTCGAGCAAAGACCAAAAGAAAATTGATTTCAAAGATGCCACCGCACAAGAAGTGCTGAATGTGTTGAAAGAGAAAAAAATAGTGGTAGACCCGACACTTGGTATTTACGAATGGATTACAAGGCCGATCGAAAATCCGATCGATGCGTTTGAACCCGGTGTGAATTACCTGACCGAAGATTTGAAAGAAATTTTTCGAGGCACAGGCATGCCAACAGAAAAAGCCAACGACAGAAAATATCTTTTGGAGAGCGGAAAAGAAATTGTAAAGAAACTGCATGATAGCGGCATCACCATTGTGGCCGGCACCGACATGATGGTGCCCGGGTTTTCGTTGCTCAGAGAATTAGAGTTGTACGCGCAGGCCGGACTTACTCCTCTAGAATCGATTCAAACCGCCACGATCGTACCCGCGCGTGTGATGAAACTGGAAAATGAATTGGGTTCTGTTTCCGTTGGCAAGAAAGCCGATCTCGTGATCATTGATGGCAATCCATTTGAAAACATTTCAAACATTCGGAAGATAACTCAGGTGATTAAGAGCGGAGTTGCTTTTGAACCTTCGAAGCTTCGCGAGCTGGTGGATTTTAAAGGGGAAGTGAAGTAGAGTATTTCTGTCGATTAATCCTTCTCAAAATATTTACTAAATTTCTAATATTCAACATTAATAGAAATGAGTAGGGTTAATTACTTGAAGGAAGAATTGATTGGTTATATCTCAGCTAAGCTTTCAAACTTCTTAAATAAAAATCCAAGTCTGATCAAAGTAAACAGTTCTATTTCGTCTTTTGAAAAAATTGAAGAATTAAAAATTGATTACGTTTCAGATTATCAAGATAAAGAACTCTTATCTGGGAATATAATTAAGGTTAATGTGAGGGGGGAGATAGCCTTTAATCGTAGGCCAGACATAAATCTAGATTTTACCCTCTTATTTTCGTGCAATCAGATCGAGTTCATTTATAATTTAGAAGAGGAAAAGTTTGAAATTTCAGAACCTAAAAATATTGTGTTCACTAAAGCGTAATAAATGCTAAGGTGAAAACTAGAGAGATTATAATAAACAAACCAAGAATCGCATGAATAAGTATGAAATCTTAAAAGGAGAAGATTTATTCAGGCCTTACTACAATAACAGCACTGGACAAAAAGTGAATCTCTTTTGGACTACATCACAAAGATTTGAAAAAGAATTTAACGACTGCGAGTACGATGGGTTAGGTCGCTTAAAATACTTGAGATTAAAACAATTTAGCATTGTTGAGATTTTAAAAGAAACCTTGTTTGAGAATACGCCTTTCAGTATTCCTGGCGTATCTTATAAAGGAGCTGTAGGCATTGAGTACTTGAGAAAGCACAGCTCGATATTTCAAAATGTAACAATTGATGCAGCTGCTCCAAATTTCATTAGGTCATATGCTTTAAAGCTAATGCTTTTCCTCCTTCAAGACTATAACTATATAACCGAAATTGCTCTGCCTAAATATCGACCTATAAAATTGAATGAGCTTATTATAAATCTCGAATCTAATGCCTCGCAGCAAAACGAGGTAGATCATTTATTATTTCAATTTTTAATACTTAAGGGGGTATTGAAGCAATCTAATTTATTGGAAGAAATTATTAATAAGAGAATAAAAGACTCGATTCTAACATCTTGGCAAACTGCAAAGGTCGAGTTAGAATACGCCCCACTTACTGTCTCCAATGAAAGGGAGGAACTTGCTTCTTTAACGAGGGGTCAAATAGAAATTAAAATTAAGGAATCACTGCAAGACGAACTGGT
>DPLR01000682.1:0-6333 GCA_003541895.1 Cytophagales bacterium
TATCGGCTTATGTAAGTTGTATTGATGTAAAGTCCTGTGGATCGTTTTGAGTAAACATCAGCAGTGAGCGAAATGGTAAGGTAATCGCTAACGTGAAAATAGTAACCTGCTCTGCGCAAAAAGAATCCGCGCACCTGCTCTTCGCCATACGAAGGCACGATAATTCCCGAGGCACTTTTTCGCTGCGAAGGGAAAATTCCAAACGGCCCGCCCAAGGGTGTGGGCACATGGTTGAACTCCATGTAAAACGGCCCTGAAACAATTTTATCGTTCGTAATGGCTTTTGCTTTTTTTGAAATAATGCGGAAGTGAGGATCGGCTAAGTCGCAGGTGGTGTAGGCATTGTTCGTTGTAAAAATATTATCCTTGGCATCTTTAAATACTTTGTCGCCATGCATAAAACCTTCTCCTTGCTTCGTTACAACTTCCGTTATTTTAGCCTTGCGTGTTTTAAAGTTGTAGATCATCCCCTTGGTTTCGTAGGTTTCGTTGCCATCTTTGAAAACTGGGAAGCCCACTAATTTTCCAGTCGAATCTTTTTTTCCGTTAGCTGTGATAATCGATTTTTCGTAGTCAATAATTATTTCTTCTGCATCGAGCTTAATCGTTCCATAAGTCACTTTTGCATTCCCGTAAAGGCGCACAATTTTATTTGTCAATTCAGAGGTAATAGAGTCTTCTGCCGAGTAAACGATGGTAGATTCAATATCTCCTTTCTTGGTTTTAGTTGTATCAGATTTGGCTTTTGCGGTGTCTGTCTGATTTTGTTTACCCCCCGAAAACGAATCATTCTTTACCGGAAGTTGCCTTTGGGGTGGTTTGATAGTCCGCTCTTGTGCCGTGGCTGCCACCTGAATAAAAAATACACAAATGGTTAAAAAAAAGAGGGTGCGGTGCAACATGCCCTGGGGAGTGGTCGATATAATTGAGTATTTATCATGTTGTGAAAAATTCACAACTTTGCGCAAAGTTATTTTAAATCCGTAACACATCGCAACGTTCGTCAAGAATATCGGAGTAAAAGCCCTCTTAATAGCAATAACCTTGCTAAACTCTTCCATCACTTTTAAAACGAGTGCAAAAATAACTACGATAATGATAGATCCGGGGCATGGAGGAAAGGATCCGGGCAACCTTGGCAAAAGATCCAAAGAAAAAGATATTGCCTTAAAAATTTCTTTAAAGTTTGGTGACTACATTGAAAAAAATTTCCCAGACGTTAAAGTGATGTATACACGCAAAGACGACCGATATGTGGATTTGTATGAACGACCTGTGATGGCCAACAAAGCCAAAGCCGATCTGTTCATTTGCATACACTGCAATTCAGAACCCGGTGTAAGTGCGTATGGAACAGAGACCTTTGTGATGGGCCTTTCCAAAGACCAACGAAATTTTGACGTAGCTAAACGCGAAAACGCTGTAATTTTAATGGATGAAAACCAAGAGCGTTATGAAGGATTTGATCCCACCAGCGATGAGTCATATATTTTATTTTCGATAGGCCAGAGTTTTCATAAGGAAAACAGTTTGAAGTTTGCCCAAAAAATTGAAGATCAGTTTAAGAAAAAAGTGGGACGCTATAGTCGTGGCGTGAAGCAAGCGGGTTTTGGGGTGTTGTGGAGCACGGCCATGCCAAGCGTGTTGGTAGAGACAGGCTTTCTTTCTAATGCGAACGAAGAAACGTACATGATGTCAGACCACGGACAAGACGCAATTGCTTCCGGGCTTTTTCGCGCCTTCAAAGAATATAAAACTGAAATTGAATCTGTAAATTAAATCACGTGAGAAAAAAAGAATTCATTGTAGGTCTATTTGCAGCAGTGTGCTTGGTGTTTTTATACTTCGGCTTTAATTTTTTGAAAGGAAAAGATTTCTTTGAGAAGAAGAAAATCTATTTTGCTGTGTATGATAACATCAATCAGCTCACTGTTTCAAACCCGGTTCTTGTCAATGGTTATGCCGTTGGTCGGGTAAGCCACATTAGTATTTTACAGCGCAAGAATAATCATGTGTTGGTAGAGCTGGAAATAGACTCAGATATTCAACTGACCGATTCAACCAAAGCCATCTTGAACAGTGATTTCCTTGGCGGTAAGTCTGTCCTTTTAAAAATCGGACATTCAATCAATAAGTTATCTGCTGGCGATACGTTAAAGGCCGAAGTTGCAAAGGGTATGTTTGATGTATTTTCTGAAACAGCCACACCTGTAGCTACCGACTTGCAATCTACCCTTCGCAAATTCAACACCACCATCGATAATTTCAGCAAATATTTTGAGCGGCTCGATGTCATCTTTAAAAAACTGGAAACGACTCCAGATCTACTAAACAAAACACTTACCACAACGAACGGCCGCATCGATGAACTATCGGTAAGTTTTAAAAATGATGCCGACAAAATCAGCGTAACATTAGATGAACTGAAACCTGTTCTCTCCAATTTCAGAATACTATCCGATTCGATGAAGCGATTGCAGCTGAACCAGACAGTATCGAAGATGCAACAAACACTCAACTCACTCAATGAGACATTGGGCCGATTGAAGAAAAACAACAACACCATGGGGCGCTTGATGACGGAAGATTCCCTTTATGTGAATTTGAATAAATTGATCAAAAGCCTGAATAATTTATCGGATCACCTCAACACAAACCCGAAGCATTTCATGGGGCCGTTGGGCCAAAGTAAAAAGAAAATTGAGCGCGAACTGAAAGAGCAGGAGGAAGCCAAGAAAGCAGCTCAAAAAAAATAGCCACATGGATTTGGAATTCAACAAGAACGAAGATCAATTCAAGCAACTTTGTTCTCAGCTCAAAGCGAAAGCAAAAAAAATTAAGCTAGGTGGCGGTGAAAAGAAAATAAAGGATCAGCACGATAAAGGAAAGCTTACTGCTCGTGAGCGAATTGAATACCTTACCGATGAAAATTCTTCTTTTTTAGAAATCGGATTGTTTGTTGGCGATGGCATGTATGCCGATCAGGGCGGTTGCCCCTCAGGTGGAGTTGTGGCTGGCATTGGTTATATCAAAGGCCGACAGTGCATGATTGTGGCAAACGATGCAACTGTAAAAGCAGGCGCATGGTTTCCGATCACCGCAAAGAAAAATCTGCGCGCACAAGAAATAGCGATGGAAAATCACTTACCTGTGGTTTACCTCGTTGACAGTGCCGGTGTTTTTCTGCCGATGCAAGACGAAATTTTTCCAGACAAAGAACATTTCGGTCGGCAGTTTAGAAACAATGCGAAGATGTCGGCCATGGGTATTGTACAAATTGCTGCCATCATGGGAAGTTGTGTGGCTGGAGGAGCGTATCTGCCTATCATGAGCGATGAAGCGATGATCGTTGATAAAACAGGCTCCATATTTTTGGCGGGATCTTATTTGGTAAAAGCTGCCATCGGTGAAGACATTGACAATGAAACGTTGGGTGGCGCCACTACGCATTGCGAAATTTCTGGTGTGACCGATAATAAATTTCCAAACGATCAGGCTTGCCTTGATTACATCAAAAATTTATTCGATAAGATTGGCGCTTATGAAAAAGCTGGATTCGATCGAATTGAACCGAAGCTTCCAAAAGAAAAGCAAGAAGAGCTTTACGGAATTTTTCCTTCCGATCGTGTGAAGCCTTATGACATGCTTGACGTGATCAAGCGCATCGTTGACAATTCTGAATTTGAAGAATACAAACCGCTTTACGGAAAAACTATTTTGTGTGGCTATGCGCGCATCGATGGCTGGGCGGTGGGCATCGTTGCCAATCAGCGCAAAACGGTGAAGACAAAGAAGGGCGAGCTACAAATGGGCGGTGTGATTTACTCCGACTCGGCCGACAAGGCCGCGCGCTTCATCATGAATTGCAATCAACGAAAAGTACCATTGGTTTTTTTGCAAGACGTGAGCGGATTCATGGTGGGCAGTCGTGCAGAACACGGAGGAATAATTAAGGATGGAGCGAAGATGGTGAATGCGATGGCGAACTCCACTGTTCCTAAATTTACTTTCATCATTGGTAATTCTTATGGAGCTGGCAATTATGCCATGTGTGGAAAAGCTTACGACCCTAGATTAATTTTTGCATGGCCAACAGCTCAGATTGCAGTGATGAGTGGCAACTCTGCAGCGAAAACGTTATTGCAAATTCGCGTGAGCTCATTGAAAGCACAAGGCAAAACAATTTCTGAAGACGAAGAAAAAAATCTGCTCAAAGAAATCACCGATAGCTACAACGAAAAATTGAGCCCGTATTATGCGGCCTCGCGCTTATGGGTGGATGGAGTGATCGATCCATTAGAAACTAGATCCGTTATTTCCGTGGGCATCGAAGCAGCCAATCATGCAGCCATTGATAAATTTAATGTTGGAGTTATTCAAACCTAGGCAACGATTGAATAGTTGAATGAGAGAATGATTGAATAATTTTGAATGAAGAGTTGATTCAAAAATCATGACTTCGAAAGAAGAATTTATAGAGAATTTTAAGAAGAAGACTAAACAGTATAGTTTGGAAGCAATTAAGATTTTTCAGAACCTCCCTAAAACTGAAGAATCCAGAATCATAGGTAAACAATTTCTTCGTTCTGCTCTTTCGGTTGGTGCCAATTATCGCGCTGTGTGTAGGGCAAGATCAAAAGCAGAATTTTTTGCTAAATTGAGTATTACGGTCGAGGAAGCGGATGAAGTTCTTTTTTGGGTTGAAGTTTTAATTGATTCTGGCATTTACAAAAAAGATCACATCAAAGATTTTGAAAAGGAGGGAAAGGAAATTTTATCAGTTCTTTCAACCGCAAGAAAAAATACATGAACAACCATTTATATTTATTCATTCTCTCATTCAATCATTCACTCATCGTCTAATGCAAGAAAAAGAATTAAAAGCCCTCGTTTCCCTTCTTGATGATGACGATCAGCAGGTGGTTACGCATGTGGAAGGTAAAATTCTTTCCATCGGCAAGGAGGTCATTCCATTTTTAGAGCACGAGTGGGAGAGCAATTTGAATCCGAAAGTGCAAAACCGGATTGAAGAATTAATTCATACGCTTCAATATGATCTGCTTCGCGAGCGTTTGAAGAATTGGTACGAAGGCAAGGAGCAAGATTTACTTACCGGCATGTGGATTATTGCCAGCTATCAGTATCCAGAAATTGAATTGGAAAAATTGAAGCAAGATCTGGAGCAAATTTATTATGAAACATGGCTCGAGTTTCGGCCCGACTTGTATCCGTTCGATCAGGTGAAGGTGATCAACAGCGTGCTGTTTAATAAACTGAAGTTCGGTGCGAACACAAAAAACTTTCATTCGCCTGGCAACTCCATGATCAATGTAGTTCTTGAGTCGCGCAAGGGCAACCCAATTACACTGTGTGTGATTTACATGCTGGTGGCACAAAAATTAAAACTACCGGTGAGCGGTGTAAATCTGCCGAACTTATTTATTCTCACGTATAAAGACGAGAATCACCAGTTTTACATCAACGCGTTCAACCGCGGACTGATTTTCTCCAAGCAGGATATTGAAAATTACATTAACGAACTTCACCTGGTTCCGCAGGCTTCGTTCTTCGAAGCGTGTTCCAATCTTGAAATCATCCGCAGGGCCTTGCGCAACTTGGTGATGAGTTTTGAAAAAATAGGTGAGCACGCCAAAGCCGATGAAGTGAAAGTGCTGCTCGTAGATATTTCGGACGGTGGTGATTTGGGAGTTTAACCGATCGTCAACTCAATCATATTCCCTTTTGAAAGTGTTTGGTAAACCACACAATAGCGCTCAGTAAGTTTTATAAGCGTATCAATTTTTTCTTTTGGCTCGTCAGTATCCAGAGTAAATCGCAAGCGAATATTTTTGAAACCTACGGGTGCTTCTTTGTCAACCGCCAATGTGCCGCGGAAATCTAAATCGCCTTCAGTGTATATGGTGGCATCTTTCAATTTAAAATCGATGGCTGTGGCAACGGCTTTCAGCGTAACGCCCGCGCAGGCGGCCAGCGCTTCCAGCAACATATCGCCTGAGCAAACCGACAAACCATCGCCACCCGTGGCAGGATGAAGCCCCGCTTCAATTATCGATTTTCCAGTTTCAATTTTGCAAGTGATGCCTTCACCAATCTTAGAGCTAGCACGAAGTGTAATAATCGCAGCCTCGGGCTCTGATTTGTATTTGTTCTTGAGCGGCTCTTGAAGTTTTCGAAGTGTTGATGAATCCATGTTGGCTCTTGTTTGAAAGAAAATATTCTAATAACTAAATGAAACAACTTTAGCTTCCGCCTTCAAAAATTTATTGAAACTCTCCAGTCTCGATTCCCTTCCAAAAATTTCGTAAATCAAAA
>DPLR01000682.1:6651-21863 GCA_003541895.1 Cytophagales bacterium
TTCAGTCAAATTCTTTTCAATGAAAGGTGCACAATCTTCATTCAATTGAAAACTGATGCGATAGGTGCGCGATTGATGCCATCGTTCAATTATGTCTTGAATATTTTCCATCAACGAGAGCACGACCAAAACAAGTCCAGAACCGATAATGGCGATAAAATATTCACCGGCACCAACAGCCATTCCGAGCGCTGCAGAAATCCAGATGGTAGTTGCAGTAGTTATGCCTGTGATGCTCAACCCGTCCTTGAAAATGACGCCACCGCCAATGAATCCAATACCTGTAACAATATTGGCAGCAAGTCGGTCAGGATTAGCCGCCCCCAAATGAATTGAAATTTCTGTGAAGATGGTAGAGCCAACACAAATCATAATCATCGTACGAAGGCCCGCAGCTTTGCTTCGGTACTCGCGCTCAAGCCCAATGGCCGTACCAACAGCAAACGACAGCAGAAGCCGTATGGCAATTTCTATATCAAGGTTGATGTTCATGTTTGTAGTAGTTAGGAGACAGGAGAAAATGGTTAGTAAATATCGTGTATAATTTATACTTGATAAACAATTACAAAGTAGGTAAATATTTTCTCTTTGATGAAAGATTGACCTCCTAACAACTGTCTTCTGACGCCTAACTCCCCAATAAAATTCTTAGTTTTGATTTATGCCGAAAGACTTGGTGATTGAATTTAATCCGGATGAAACGCTCTTTGCCGAGTTGGTGATACCTGTGCCCATCGATAAATTATTTACGTATCGAGTGCCAGCGGCTTTAAATTCAAAAATTAAAATCGGGCAACGTGCCATCGTGCAATTTGGTGCACGCAAAATACAGACAGGAATTGTAGTGAACATTCACAACAAGCCTCCGGTGGATTATGAAGCGAAATACATTCTTGAGCTGCTCGATGAAAATGAAATTATTTATAGTCAGCAATTTAAGTTGTATCAATGGATCGCAGATTATTATCTGTGTACGTTAGGCGAGGTGGTGAATGCTGCTCTGCCTTCGGGTTTGAAATTGTCGAGCGAATCAATGGTGCAGATCAATCCAAGACTGGATTAGGAAAACTCTGATTTTGATTTCTCTGAGAAAGAAAAACTTTTATTACAGCGATTGCGAAGTGAGCCTTTGGGTTTTTCAGAGATTGTTAAAATTATAGGCACAACAAAAATTTATAACCTGTTAAAATCCCTTTCTTCAAAACAGGCCATCATTCTATTTGAGCAAGTCAAAGAGAAATTCAAACCAAAAACGGAAAGGAGAGTAAGGCTTACATCAGAGTATACGTCCAAAAAGAATCTTGAAAAACTTTTTGAGACACTCAGCAAGAAACAGAAGCAAGAGGCAGTGCTGTTAAAATATCTGCAACAAGTTCCGGTTTTTGCCGATGTTCATTTAAACGAAAAAGGAATTGCAAAATCGGAATTAACCGATGAAGAAATTTCTGATTCTGCCATTAAGACGTTGGTCAGGAATGAAGTTCTCGAGGAGTTTGATATCACCGTTCCGCGCTTTGGGTTTGATGATCAGCTACAAGATCATCCATTGCTTTTAAGTGAGCGTCAGGAGGAGGCGCGAAATTCAATTCTAAAACATTTTGAAACCAAGAGCACGGTTCTCCTTCACGGCATTACAGGTAGCGGTAAAACCGAAATTTACATTGACTTGATTAGGCGCGCACTTGAGGGAGGGAATCAGGCGTTGTATTTGTTGCCCGAGATTGCACTGACCACGCAAATTGTTCTGCGCTTAAAAAAGATTTTCGGAAGCGCACTGGGTGTCTATCATTCTAAATTTTCTGATAACGAAAGGGTTGAAGTTTGGAATGGAGTTCTCTCCGGAAAATTTCGTTTTGTGATTGGCGTGCGTTCTTCCATTTTTCTTCCGTTCGATAATCTCAGTCTCATCATTGTTGATGAAGAACACGATCCATCGTACAAGCAGCAAGATCCGGCACCGCGTTATCACGCGCGCGATGTAGCATTGGTCATCGCACAGATGCATCACGCTAAAGTAATTTTAGGAAGCGCCACTCCATCGGTTGAATCTTTTTATCAGGCAAAGTCAGAGCGGTTTGGCTTGGTGAGTTTACAAGAGCGTTTCGGGGCAGCTACATTGCCCGAAATGGTATTTGCCGATTTATCGAACGAGAAAAAAAGAAAAACAAACAAAGGCGAATTCACCTCGTTGTTGCTGCAAGAAATCAGAGAGGCAATTCACAAAAAGGAACAAGTTATTCTTTTTCAAAACCGGAGAGGCTATGCGCCTGTAGTTCAGTGTGAAGATTGTGGCTGGGTGCCCAAGTGTATTAACTGTGCGGTGAGTTTAACCTACCATCAATTTCGTCATGCGTTGGTTTGTCATTATTGCGGTTATCGCGAGCCGTTGCCATCGCAGTGTCCACAATGTTCATCGAAACGGATTTTGACGATTGGCTATGGTACCGAAAAACTAGAAGAAGAATTGAAGTTATTTTTTCCGGATGTAAAAATTCAGCGGATGGATTTCGACACTACACGAACTAAATCAGGCTACGAAGAAATAATTACTGGATTTGAAAGTGGTGAGACCGGAATTCTAGTGGGCACGCAAATGGTGACCAAGGGTTTGGATTTTGACCACGTAAGTCTGGCCGGAGTTTTTGATGCCGACAGGTTAATGCATTTTCCTGATTTCCGATCGTACGAGCGAGCGTTTCATTTGATCACGCAAGTGAGCGGTCGCGCAGGCAGAAGAGAGAAG
Organism: Cytophagales bacterium; assembly: GCA_003541895.1. Taxonomy (GTDB): domain Bacteria; phylum Bacteroidota; class Bacteroidia; order Cytophagales; family Cyclobacteriaceae; genus ELB16-189. Next base: position 9,395 of record DPLR01000682.1, read on the forward strand.
CAAGGAAAAGTGGTGATTCAAACATCCAACCCAAAACATCAACTTTTTTCTTTCATCATGAAGAATGATGTAACAGGTTTTTTAGAAGCTCAATTGCACGATCGTCAAATGAATTTTTATCCGCCTTTCGCGCGGTTGATTGAAATTACTTTCAAGCATTCCGATAAAAAAACCGCTCAGCAAGCATCGATCACAATAACGGAGTTGGTAAAAGAAAAAATCAAAGGAATAAAAGTGTTGGGTCCAGGTGAGCCGATGATTTCAAAAATAAGAAATGAATTTTTGATGCATTCTTTAGTGAAGATCCCTCGCGATCAAGGTCATTTATCAGAAATAAAAAATCTTTTGAAAAGGATGGCGAGTGAATTAGTGCAACAAAAAGAGTTCAGGAACGTGAAGATTGTTTTTGATGTTGACCCCGTTTAAATAAAATAACTTTTTTGTGGGGAATAGATTTGTAGTTTCGAATGTCTAAGAGAAACTAAACGTATCATCTATGAAAAAATCGATAGTTGTTTTGTCAATGCTTGTGTTTGCGCAAGTAGTAGCGGCTCAGTCTGGATTTCATTTAATCAAGAAAACAGTAATCGGTGGCGAAGGCGGTTGGGATTATCTCTCCGTGGATACGGAAAACAAGAAACTTTATGTGTCGCATAGTACTCAAGTTGAAGTGCTTGATTTGAACACATATACAAAAGTGGGAGCGATTACAGATTTGAAAGGCGTTCATGGTGCGCTGGCGGTGCCAAAGTCGGGTAGGGGAATCACCACCAATGGCCGAAGTAATAGCGTTACCATCTTTGATTTGAAAACACTGAAACCAATTGTGGAATTGCCGACCGGAAAAAATCCAGATGCGCTTTTATATGATTCCTTTTCTGATCATGTTTTTATTTTTAACCACAGCGATGTTACTGTAACCGCAATCAATATAAGCGAAGGAAAAGTGGTAGGAACAATTGATGTGGGTGGAACAGCCCTTGAGGCCGGTGCATCGGATGAAAACGGAACCATTTTTGTAAATCTGGAAGACACACATGAAATTGTTTCATTTGATTCAAAAACATTGGCCGTAAAAAACAAATGGAAGATTTCGCCCGGAGAAGAACCAACCGGATTAGCAATCGATCAAAAAAATCACCGGCTGTTTTCGGTTTGTCACAATGAATTGATGATGGTTCTTGATTCTGACAATGGAAAAATTATTGCAAAAGTTCCGATTGGCAAACGCGTGGATGGCGTTGTGTTTGATCCTGAATTGAAATTGGCGATCAGTTCGAATGGTGAAGGTTCAATGACCGTTGTGAAAGAGATTTTTCCCAACGAATTCAAAGTAGTTGAAACGGTAAAAACAGAACCGGGTGCAAGAACCATCACATTAAATCCAATCAATCATCACGTATATGTTTCAACAGCACAATATGGAGAGACCCCTCCGGCAACTGCCGAAAATCCAAACCCACGACCAAAAGTTATTCCCGGTACTTTTATGGTGCTGGAGTATGGAATGAAATAAGAGCGGCAGCTGTTTCTCTGCGTGAAGTAAGATTTTTCTTTAAAGGATTTTATCCCTTAACTTTCAAATCTTAATTGTTCGTCCATGCTCAGAAATTTTCAGCTACTTTTTTTCAATCTGATTTTTGTTTCTTCATCGTTTGCTCAGTCCGATAAAATTGAATTCACTCCCAATCTCTGGAGCTATTGGGATAACGATGGAAATAAAATTTCTAAAACACCTGAACTCTTCAAGAATTTCAACGCCATCGATCTTCAGAATAATGAAATCGCGTTGCTCGAAAATAAAAAGGTGGAGAACTTCCGCATTGAGTTAGACATTGCCGGTGCAGGTATGGCAGGTGTTGGCTTCAGGGGTAATGATTTTTTTAATTATGAGTTCGTGTATTTCAGAATAACGTCTGGCGGTACCAAGGCGGCTATTCAGTATGTGCCAGTGTGGAATGGGTCAACGGGCTGGATGTTGTATGCGCCTTCGCTCTATGGAGGTATTGCCAATTATTACGAGGATGAATGGTTTCATGTGGCAATCGAAGTGGCGAATAAAAATCTAAAAGTATTTGTCAATAATTCGTCAACACCCAATGTGGAAGTGAAACTTTTGCACAACGATTTGAAAAAGGGAAATCTTTTTTTGAAAAGCGAATTTTCAGCTTGCCACTTTGCTAATGTTAAATTGAAAGAGGTTCCCTCACTAAAAGATAAATCAGCAGAGGAAGCCACTTCAAATCAGAATCAATATCAATATCTAACGAACTGGCAAATCTCAGAACAGTTTACGTTTAACGAACCGATGGCCTTTTGGGCATATCCACGAGTGGAGCAAGAGTTGAAAGGGTGGCAACCTGCACGTGCTGATAAAAACGGAATCGTTAACCTTTCAAAATATTTTAAACACCCGCAACAAACCGTGGCAGCCTCGATTTCATTGAGCGCAAAAGATACCGTCACCAAAAAATTAGTGTTCGATTATTCTTACACGATGACGGTTGTGCTCAACTCCCGAATCATTTTCTCAGGCAAGGAGATGGATAATTTTGGGGTAATGACCGATGGCGAGCAGTCTATCGATTTACCTTTGAAGCAAGGAGAAAATCAGTTGATGTTTTACATTACGGGAGATTCGGATGTTTATGGAAATCAAAAGAAATACCAAGGGAGAGTACAAGCTTTCAACTGGGGTTTTGTCGCACGATTAAATAGTTATGAGGGAGTTAAGTTTAAATGATTTGAATAAATGATAAACTTGAAAGTCATTGTCTTTTTCGTCTTCATCTTCATTGTAAGCATTTCTGATGTGTTTGCTCAAATCTCAAATAAGAATTCTAGGTGGGAAGATTTGGATCGTTATATAAATCATTTCTCCGACTCCCTAAATATGGCCTCCGATTCAACTCAGTTGCCAAAATATCTCGAGATGCCTTGGTTCGATTGGTTACTTCGGAACGAAATAAAAAGGACTTGTTGCAATGAACTAGTTCCGATTTCCTTGAGAAGGGCAATCCTTAGACGGGTTTTTCGGGAGGATGTTCTCAAATGGATTATTTACTCTAATAATTTGTCCTATGATAAAATTTATAGAAGAGAAGAAGTGATGAAATCTTCTTTATCGACTTTACATGATGATTTCCCAAATCTTCCATTGATGGAGTATTCTTGGAGAGATTTAGCGAAAAATAGACTCAAGGATATTGGTAGTTATAAGGAAATTAGTAGAACGATGAACGAGTTAAAAAGAAATAAAAAGTAGGTTTATTTTTACTTGTAAGTGTTATGAAGCAAATAATTATTCTCTTTGTTCTTTTCTCAGTTGTTAATTCTTACTCGCAAACTAAAGATTATCCTTTTGTGCCCGTCACTTTTAATAAGGTCACCCTTTCCGATAATTTCTGGAAACCGAAATTGCAGGTGAACAGAGATGTAACCATTCCTTTTTGTATTGCAAAATGTGAAGAGACTGGTCGTGTCAAGAATTTTTCGATTGCTGCAAAGTTAGAGCCCGGTGCATTTTGTACCAACTATGCTTTCGATGACTCAGATGTATACAAAGCCATCGAGGCTGCTTCTTATTCGCTTCAACTTTTCCCAGACAAAAAACTGGAACATCATTTAGATAGTTTGATTGCCATCGTTGCCAAAGCGCAAGAGCCTGATGGTTATTTGTACACCGCGCGAACCATCGACCCAAAGGGTGGAACTCAACTTGGACGCATGGGCACGGAGCGATGGGTGAAAGAACGCGAGCACAGTCATGAATTGTACAATGCGGGTCATTTGTATGAAGCTGCTGTGGCGCATTATCTCGCTACAGGAAAACGAAATTTGCTGGACATCGCCATAAAAAATGCGAACCTGATTGATCAAGTTTTCGGCCCTGATAAGATGCACACTATTCCAGGTCATCAGGTCATTGAGATCGGTCTCGCCAAATTGTACCGCATTACCAAAGATGATCGCTATTTGAAACTCGCAAAATTTTTTCTGGACGAACGCGGAAAATTTAATTATGCTGGCAAACTCAGCACGGATGGATTTCAAAATGGAGAGTATTGGCAAGACCACAAGCCTGTCATTGATCAAAGGGAAGCAGTTGGCCACGCGGTGCGCGCAGGTTATATGTATGCAGGCATGGCCGATGTGGCAGCGCTTACAGGCAATCAGCAATATTTAACAGCCATTGATTCGCTCTGGCAGAGTGTAGCTAGCAAGAAAATGTATTTAACCGGTGGCGTGGGTGCTGCCGGTGATGGCGAACGCTTCGGGAAAAATTATGAACTGCCCAATGCAACGGCTTATGCCGAGACCTGCGCAGCCGTAGCACAAGTGTATTGGAATCACCGGATGTTTTTATTGCATGGCGAAGCGAAGTACATCGATGTGCTTGAAAAGATTTTGTACAATGGATTCATTTCTGGTGTTGCCTTGGATGGAAAATCGTTTTTCTATAGTAACGCGATGGAGATAAATAATGTGGAGGGATCAGTGGAAGCTGAGCGCAAACGCTCGGGTTGGTTTTCGTGTGCGTGTTGTCCGCCTAACATTGCACGGCTGATGGCCTCTGTGCCCGGATATATTTATGCGCAAAGAGATAAAGAAATATTCATCAATCTTTTTATCAGTAGCAAAACGCAATTTGAGTTTGACAAACAGAAAATTTCGGTTACTCTGAATAGTAATTATCCGTGGGACGGAAAAATTGTGGTAAGCGTTGATCCTTCGGCAAAGTCAAAATTCACAGTTTCGGTTCGCATTCCAGGGTGGGCCATGAACCATGCAATGCCTACGGGTTTGTATTCTTTTGCTGAAACAAACACCGAATCGCCCAGCGTTTCCATCAATGGAGTTAATCAGAAATTAGAAGTACGAAATGGATATGTGTCATTTACTCGTGAATGGAAAAAAGGAGACAAGCTCGAACTCAATCTGCCTATGTCAGCGCGAAGAGTTGTTGCCAATAATCAAGTAATGGATGATCGCGGCAAAGTGGCTGTGCAGCGAGGGCCGATTGTCTATTGCGCGGAGGGAAAAGATAATCAAGGGGCAACTTCCAATTTGATCTTGCCCGACCAAGCGAATTTAGTTTATGAATTTAAAACCGATTTTCTCAACGGATTGGGCGTGATCACATCTTCCGCGAAAGCGATAAAAATAGAATCGTCACAAACTGATATTGAAACTAAATCGCAGGCTTTAACTTTGATTCCCTATTTCAGCTGGGCGAACAGGGGAGAAGGCGAAATGGAAATTTGGTTCCCGAAAAGAATTACAGGCATTAACATTAAATCAAAATGAATATGAAGTTGAGAATAGTTTTATTGTCCGGTGTGATTTTTAGTGTGCTGTCGTGCAGTGAGAAAAAGAAAGAAGAATGGAAAGAGTTTAGCGACTACCATGCGCTGATGTCTATTGTGTATCATCCGCTGAAAGATTCAGGTGATTTAGCTCCCGCCAAGCGGATGGCGAAAAAACTTGCACTGTCGGCTGATCGGTTGGCAAGTGCACCACTTCCGGCTAATGTTAATAATGAGAAGGTAAAATTGATGGTCTTGAAATTAAATGAAGACTCACAGGCATTATCGATGGAGATTTTGAAAGGGGCACCGGATGACGTGATCAAAGAAAAACTAACCGCACTCCACAGCGAATTCCATCAACTCATGGAGACGTGGGAAGGTGGAGATCAGCATGATGAAAAGCATGAAGAGGAGGAAGATTAGTCGATAAGGTTGGCTTTAAAGGGTCTGTTTTTGGTAATAAATCTGATAAAATGCCCCTGCCATACCCTCGTTATTTAAAAAAATTATACTAAAATTGAGGATTCAAAAATTTAAACCCATGAAACTCACCCGATACGGAATTGCCTTAATCCTCCTCGCTCTTGGCCTGTGGTCATGTGGCCCAAAGAAAGAAAACACCGATAACTCTGATGAATTCAAAAAAGCAGAAGAGTCATTAGAAGATGAAATAAAGGATTTGGAATACAACCTCCCTTCGCCCACTGAAATTCCTTACCTGCTTCAGCAAACAGGGGCTGAGTTCAATCAGTCACTGATCAACGATAAAAAGAAAGTAGATCAGTACATGACGCGCAACGACAAAGGGGCGCTTAACCTTGGCGTTTACGCTTCCGATATTGGCTACCTTATCTCTTACGATAAAACCCAAGAGGCCATTGATTATGTGACTGCTTCTAAGAAATTGGCTAACAGTTTAGGCGTGTTGGGTGCGTTTGATCAGGAAATATTGAAGCAATTTGAAGCCAACATTTCAAAGAAAGATTCCCTCACCGAATTGGTTGACAAAGCCGTGAAGCAAACCGAAAAATATTTAAAAGGCGATAACCGATTGAAGCCCGCAGCCTTGATGATTGCCGGAAGCTTTGTGGAAGGTCTCTATATTTCCACGGGTTTAATTAAGTCGTATCCTAAGACCTTATTGAAAGACGATGACCGCATGTTGGTACTTACTCCGCTTATCCGCGTGATTTTACAACAGCGTCAGTCGGTGGGTGAATTGGTTAAAATGTTGGGTACCGTAGAGCAGACTGAGCCAGTGGTTGGTTTACTTGCTAACCTCAATTCATTGGATGCCAGTTACCGCGCGTTGAACATTGAAGAGAAAATTAAAAACAATCAAGCAAACGAAATTTTGACTGATAAAAACTTGGCTGACATAACAAAAACAGTGGAGGCAATCAGAAAATCCATTGTTGACTAGATTGAACTTAAAGTACTAAGAAAAGCCCCGCCTAAAAGCGGGGTTTTTTATTGCCCTAACCTGGGGTAATCAGATTCGAAATTTTAACTTTTATTGATTCAACTTCTTATCTTTAAAAACTAATCGTTTCAACACATGAGTGAGCCAGTATTGAAAGCCATCATCAAGCTTTTTGCTTTTGTTGCAAAAGAAGACACCGTAACGGAGCAAGAGCGTGCCTATATCCATGCTTTTCTCGAAGACCATTTGAGTCAGCCTTCGATGGAAAGGCACCTTCGGCTATTTGATGAGTACGCCATAGAGATTTCGGATAAACTCAGTGCCGAAAAAGAAATTGAGCACATTGCTGCTATTTGTGCTGACATCAGTCAAGAGGTTACGCAAAAACAGAAGATGGTAGTTTTGATGGAACTGATGAGCATAGTGCTTGCTGATGGAACGATTTCTGACCGCGAAGAGAAACTTTCAAAAGTAATTGGCGATAAGTTCAACATCAATCCGAAAGATCTTGAGCTGATAAATCAGTTTGTGAAACTCACAAATCCTGAGCAGGCTGCATCAGAAAATTTATTGATCATCAGCAATGAACAGAAAAATGCAGGCAAGCATATTAAGCGTACCGAGCTCGATGGGTTTCTTACCGTGTTGCATGTGCCAAGCGTTGAACTTTATTTTTTAAAGTACCAAGGCAAGTCGGATGTATTATTGAACGGTGTTCCATTGAAGCCCAGCAAGGTTCATGTTCTTGCTACGGGCAGTTCCATTCGTTGGGGTGCGGCCGATGCAGTTTATTACGGAGCCATCCTTAGCGCATTCAAAAAAACGAGCAAAGGACCTAAAACCAGTTTTGAAGCAGATAATATTTCGTATCAATTCAAAAATGGAAGACTCGGGTTACGAAATGTAACTGTGAAGGAAGAGTCGGGAAATTTGGTTGCGTTGATGGGCGCGAGCGGTGCCGGCAAAAGTACGTTGCTGCATGTATTGAATGGAAATGAAAAGCCAACCGAAGGCCGTGTATTGATCAATGGCATCGACATTCATAAAGAGCCGCACAAGATTGAAGGCGTGATCGGTTTTGTGCCACAAGATGATTTGCTCATCGAAGATCTTACAGTCTATCAGAATTTGTACTTCGCAGCCAAACTTTGTTTCAGTCATTTGAATGAAGAAGAAATTGATTGGCTCGTTACAAAAACATTGGATGATTTGGGCTTGAATGAAGCCAAAGATTTAAAAGTAGGTTCGCCCTTGCAAAAAACCATCAGTGGTGGTCAGCGCAAGCGCGTAAATATTGGTCTCGAACTTTTGCGGGAGCCTGCCGTACTTTTTGTTGATGAACCAACTTCTGGACTTTCCTCACGTGATTCGGAAAATATTATTGACTTGTTGAAAGAGCTTTCGTTGAAGGGCAAATTGGTTATCGCGGTTATCCACCAGCCTTCTTCCGATATTTTTAAAATGTTTGATCACTTGGTAATCCTTGACACCGGTGGTTATCAAATTTATTATGGCAACCCGGTGGATGCCGTGATTTATTTTAAGAAAAACATTAGCATGGTCAACAGCGATGAAGGCGAATGCCATGTGTGCGGAAATGTAAACCCTGAGCAGATATTCAACATCATTGAAACACGTGTGATCAATGAGTTCGGAAATTTTACGAACGAGCGAAAATTTTCTCCTGAAAAATGGAATAAACTTTTTGTTGAGCAAGCTAAGCTGCCCGTAGTGTCGCGACAAGATGACGCTCCGCATTCTACTTTGCGGATACCCAATTGGATCAAGCAAACCCATTTGTTTGGCATGCGCGATGTGCTCTCTAAACTGAGCAACACGCAATATCTGGTCATTAATTTTTTGGAAGCGCCAACGCTCGCTTTCATCTTGGCTTTCATCGTTCGTTACTACAATGCCGATGATCAATTAAACACCGGATATATTTTCAGTAAGAACCTAAACTTGCCAGCGTATTTTTTTATGAGCGTGATTGTGGCATTGTTCATGGGGTTAACAGTGAGTGCAGAAGAAATTATTCGCGACCGCAAAATATTGAAGCGTGAAAGATTTCTGCATCTCAACCGAAGCAGTTACCTCGTTTCAAAAATTTCAATTTTATTCGCCATCTCGGCCATCCAAACTTTTTTGTTTGTATTGGTAGGCAATTACATTCTTCAGATCAAAGGAATGTTTTTACCGCATTGGGCAATCATGTTTACCACTTCGTGTTTTGCCAATATGTTGGGATTGAATATTTCTTCTGCCTTCAATTCGGCAGTAACCATTTACATTTTAATTCCCATTCTTCTAATTCCTCAATTAATTCTCAGTGGTGTGGTAGTAAAGTTTGATAAACTGAATCCACTTATTGGAAATTCGGCCACTGTACCTATGGTGGGTGATCTGATGGCTTCACGATGGGCATTTGAAGCATCGATGGTTACACAATTCAAGGACAATCAATTTGAGCAGCAATTTTATTTGTACGATAAAATCATGGCCGATGCAGATTACAAAAAAGTGTATTACATACCCGAGCTTGAAAGTCGGTTAGATTTCATCAACCTGAATTACAAAAATCAAGAGCAAGCCATTCAAGAAGTGGTGAAGAAGAATTTGGATTTAGTGCGTTCTGAAATCAAAGACGAACTTTTCGTCATCGGAAAAGATAATTTTAAAGACCTCGATAAACTATCGTATGGAAAGTATGATTCATTGACGCATTTAGAAATGTTGAAGTTTTTCGAAGCCTTGAAGAAATTTTACGACAACCGGTATAGCAAAGCGGATAAACATAAGGATGAAATGATTAACCGCAGAACAAGAACAGCTGCGAAGGAAAAGGAATTTGAAGATGAAAGAAACTCCTATCAGAATGAAGCGATTACCGAGTTGGTAAAGAATACTTCTGAACTCAATCGGATCATTGAAAGCAACGGCAAGCTTGTTCAAAAAATTTATCCGATTTACAAAGATCCAGATCCCGATCATTTGTTCGATTGGGACGCGCAGTTCTACAGCCCCTCCAAACATTTTTTTCAACCCATTGATACAATCTATTTTAATTTGATTGTGATTTGGTCGATGACATTGGTACTGGCTATTGCTCTTTATTTTGAAATCTTATTGAAGATTATCGATGGCATAGGTAGTATTTATAGTAAGATTCCGAAACGGATGTAAAATGTTTTTTACTCTTTCCAAAGTGCTCACTTTTTTGGTGATGCCTTTCACCATTGTATGCGTTGCGCTGGTGTTGTCGTTGTTCGTTAAGAAATCAATAACTAAAAAACGTTTTTTGATTTTTGCTATCACGTTGTTGATTTTTTGTGGCAATGATTTTATTACCAACGAAGTAATGACATGGTGGGAAGTGCCCGTTACTTTAATGAAGGACGTAAAAAATTATTCATGGGGAATAATTTTAACAGGCGTTACCAAATACGATACAGGACCACGCGATCGGGTTTATTTTTCGGCAGGAGCCGACCGTGTTACACATGCCATTCAGTTGTACAAGATGGGCAAGATTAAAAAAATATTGGTGTCGGGTGGAAGTGGTCGCTTGAATGCTCCCGAACGAACCGAAGCCAACGAGATAGCCGATGTTTTACTACTGATGGGTGTGCCGAAAGAAGACATTGTTATTGAAGACCGATCGAGAAATACACATGAGTCCGCAGTTGAGGTAAAAAAAATATTGGAAGGCAAAAGCAAACCATCTGATTGCCTTTTGATCACCTCGGCATTTCATATGCGCAGGTCGGCAGCGTGCTTTGCTAAAGTAGGTTTGCCCATGGATTGCTTTAGTGTAGATTTTCATTCGCACAAAAGAAAATTTACACTCGATGTTTTACTGATCCCTTCAGAAGAAGCGTTTCACAATTGGCAAATCCTTGCCCGCGAGTGGATGGGCATGGTGGCGTACAAGTTAGCGGGGTATATATGAGGAGGGAATTGGTGAACAATGAGTATAGAGGTTGTTGGTCAACGACTAACAAAAACAAGAGTTGATAGAAATATGATAAAAAAAATTTCAATCTTCATCCTAATTGGTGGTGTAATATTTTCTTGTATAAAAAAAGAGGAAAATGTTTCTCCAACGCTTGATAACAGAATTCGAGATGAGGCAGGTATTTTATCGGCATCTCAGAAAGATAGTTTGTTTGCGTCAATTGAGAACCTTGAAGTAAGCTTTGGTCCTGAGATAGGCATTGTTATCGTTGATTCTCTTAAAGGGGAATCTATTGAGGAATTTTCTTTAAGAATAGCGTCTGAATTTATAGTGGGGAGAAGGGATTTTAAGGACGGTATATTAATCTGTGTTGCAATGAAAAATAAAAAAATACGAATCGATGCGGGCAAGGGCTTATCCAAAATAATAACAGACGATACCTTAAAATTGATTAACCGTCAAGATGTAGCCCCCATGTTTAAAAAAGGGGAATACTTTAAGGGTTTATACATAGGAGTTAATCATCTTAAGGCTTTAATTCAAAAGAACAAAGAACGGATTGGGCAGTGGGACTAATTCTTTTTGTATGATGAAGGCAACGAATTGAATGCGGTTACTTGTTTGTATGATCCTCCTTTCCCTAAGCTGTAGTTGGTCTAAAAATTCTTTTTGTTGTTGCTGTGTCGCCTGATCAGCAACGTAACTGGATTAAGTTGTTGGTCATGCGCCACAACAATAGCGAAAGGTTGTTGACATATCCAAGACAGTTTTTAATTTTGGATATCCTTGAGATTGAAACAAGCATGCGATTCAATAAAATATTTTCACTTGGTGTTGGAATAGTTTTTAGCCTGCGTGTTGCTGCTCAAAAGCCAGTAGAAGTTAGAGACACCATAGATCAATACATTTTTTCGTACAGCGAACTTGACTTCTTGGAGGATGCAACCGGAAAACTGACCATCGATCAAATCTCTTCACTTGCTTACCAAGCACAGTTTAAAAAGAATACTGTACAACACCCCAGCAATACCAATAAAAATTCTACTTACTGGTTTCGTTTAAAGATCAAACACAACAGTCATTCAAAAAAAACATGGCTCATCGAATTTTTTGATCAGACCATTGATCACTTAGAATTTTACTCGCCTCTGCCCTCCGGTGGATTTGAAACCACGCTGCTCGGTGACGACTTTGAGTTCAATAAACGGAAAGTACGGCACAAGAATTTTATTGTAGATCTGCCCATGCAGGGCGATCAGGAGTTTACCTACTATGTCAAAGTGAAATCGCAACAGAAGGCCGACATGATTATTGTGTTGCGAAGTCAGGGTTGGTTATTTCAATATGCTCTCGATGAATATTTTTTCTTCGGCATTTTCTATGGAATGATTCTGGTTTTTAGTTTTTACAACCTGCTCATGTTCATAGCCGTACAAGAACGCCATTACCTCTATTACATTTTGTATTTGGTTTGTGTGGGGCTCTATCAAATGAGTGCCGATGGTATTGGCTTTGAATACCTATGGCCACAGTATCCGTCTTTTAACTATTACGCGCCTGGTGTTTTTTTGTATCTCGCTACTTCATGTGCCCTAGCTTTTTCAGGTTCTGTTTTAGACCTGCGTAAAAAGTATGCAGCATTCTTTAGATTTTTTGTGGGCGTGTTTTTGTTTCGTTCGTTGTTTCTTCTTTTGAGTTTAACTGTTTTTCCTTCTTGGTTTGGATTTCGATTTATTGAAATCATTCCCTTCTTGGCTATTTACTTTGTCAGCATTTATTTTT
>DPLR01000618.1 GCA_003541895.1 Cytophagales bacterium
TAGACATTGCAAAACTCCAGCTTTAGGGTAACTATTTGTGAGAATAGTCTTCGGTTTTGAGCAATAGAATTAAAATTGAATATTTTTAGTTTCGACCACGGATTAGATCATTCGGGATTATGCTTTAAGAAATATACAGCAGCGTCTAAAATAAGACTGTTAGTGAGACTATCTCCTCTTTGTAACGAATTTCCGGCCTCATCAACACCATCATAATAGCCCCAATAAGGTTCTGGAAGATTGCGTTCAAGATAGACGCTCATATTTATGGCAAATGGCGTATTGTAAAGTGCCAAAAATGAAAAGGCTATTTTTGTGTAAATTACAGGTGGTGCGTCCATATTCTGATCGTTACTGTTCAGAGACACCCAAGTTCTATTGTCAGGCAATACCACCCATTCCCAACCCCATTGATAACTCTTGGAATTAGATGGACCCTCACCAAAAGCTCTGTAATTGCCTGTTGCATTGAAATACGCTTCATGAGCTAAATAAACCTCCTTTCCTAGGGCTAGCAATCTTGAATCATTGTTGTTGAGCTCAAATATTGAACAGTATAAAGGATCGCCTGTAATTGCGGATAAGGGTAAAGTTGCATTCTCGTTCGTTGTGATATTACCAGAGTTAAAGATATTATCCATTATTCTTTTTGGGGCGCCTGAAAGTTCTGGCCAAAAGCTCGCAAATCCGCTATCAACGTAGTAAGCATAAATACTCACCTCGGAGTAGCTACCGCTATTAATAGATGGAACTAAGGCGGCATAATTACTCCTATTGTAGACTATCTTACTTATGTTTTCGTTATATCTGGAATCATATGTTCTAAGGTTATTCAGTGCAACGAACAGTCGACCAGTATCGACGCAGTCAACAGGCACTTTAGCTGTGTCTGAAATTTCATGAAAATTATTGCCGTCAGGTTGATAAAACCAGAAGGGATAACCATTAGTATTTAACTCCCTGGTTTGTAGAAATGTCATGATTTTACTTATTCTGGCAACAAAATCCCAGTCAGTACCATTATCTATTAATCCTATTTTTGATGCATCAATTAATGCTTGTATATAGACACCTAGATCCCAGTCTGTAAAAGGAATCGCAGGTAATCCATTATCTTCGTTTACACCAACTCCGGGCTGGTAATAATTCCAGGCGTTCTGTGCAATAGATCGCCAAATCGTCGCGTTAATTTCTTGTGCAGTTTCTATTACACCAGGAGGTTTAGGCGTGGGGACAGGTGTTGGTTGCAAAGGCGCGTAAGACGGGAAAGTTATTGGTAAGGATTTGCTTGATCCAGTGTCTCCTTTTACTATCGGAGTAGCTGTGGGATCTATTGTTGTCGAGGGAGTGGTATCGGGCATATCTGTACTTTGAGGGAAAGTTGATTTGCTATCGCCTTTTTTTTGCAAAAAAGCGAAAGAAGAAACAAGCAGGATACCAATAATAATTGATGTAACTATTAGCATTTTAGCTTGCTTGTTAAAAAAATGTGATCTAGATTTCTTTAATTGCGGTTGATTAAGTTCGGTTAATTTTCTAATTTTTAGGATTAGGGAATAGGCTTCATAAATGAATTTATTCTTTAGCGAAGACATCCTAAGTTTATGCAAATTCCGTTACCTTTTCCCCATTTTAGTTAACATACATTAATTTGATTTAAATTTATGGTAAACTTAAAACAATTCTACTCCTTGATTAGCTTTTAACGTTTCACCAAGCCTATGCTTATCCAATTCGTAATTAGTACTAGCACTTTTTAATGGAGCGACTGAATTTGAGTTCCTTACGCAGACTTAGAATGATTGCAAAATCCCTCTTCAATGATAGAGGTAATGGAACTGGGAATATTTGCACATAGCAATCCTTTTTTTGGCGGTCGAGCTGAAGGGTGTTTGCTTGTTCTATCGTAAATAACCAATGCCGACACATAAACATGCCCAGACCTCAGAGACTTTGTAAGTAGGCTTTGATTAATGATTTATCTATATTATTTTTTATCGATTTTTCAACCCCTCCCAAGCAATTACAAAAAAACCTACAAGGCATCATTGCTCGTGCAATATTTAATTGTAAGATTTGGGTATGTTCAAGATTCTCTCTCCAGGTATAGGGATTGATTTTAATTTGCAAAACAACTTCATTTTTTCTCGGATTTCTCAATCCAAACATTTGTTTTTTGGAATCAATTTAGGCGTGAAAAATAGCCTGCTTCAATCTTTTGGTGATCCGAACTATCATTTAGCGATGATCCGACCTTTTTTGGTAGATTTAAGCTGTTTTAAGATGATCCCCAAAGGTAAATAGAGAAAAACGTAGCTTGCTAGCTGCAGACAGATAGGGGGAATCTAATGTTTAATCTACGCTAATTATGATCGGAAGTCATCATAGGCAATGTTATTCTAATCAACACTCTGTGCCTTTGCCCAAATATTTCCCTCTAAACAAAACGACAGAAAATTTGGGCTAATCTACCAGCCACCTTGTCAGCTTCAAACTGCTCCAAAACCCATTGTCTCCCATTTTGCCCAAGTTGAGTTCGTTCCTGCTCGCTGATAATAAGCTCTTCAAGCGCCGACTCTAATTCTGATGGGTTTTTTTGGCTAACAAGAATACCCGTTTCTCTGTCTTTAATGATCTCAGGTATGGAGCCCGTGAAAGTGGAAATAACAGGTTTTTCGCAAGCCATAGCCTCAACCATGGAGTAACCAAACTGTTCAGCCCATTTTTCAGTGGCAATACTCGGATAGCAGAAAACATCCGCTAGGTTATGAATCTCTGGAACGTTCTCATAAGGTATTTTTCCAAGAAACTTAACTTTAGACTCGATTTGTAGACTGGAAACCATCTGCTTCAGATGAATAAGCATATTTTCTTCACCTCCACCTGCAAGAAGTAGTTCAATGTTTGAAACCTTCTTTGCAAGTAACGAGAAGGCGTTTAGGAGGTCGTGGATGCCTTTTTCTTCAACCAAGCGTCCGATAAAAAGTATTTTAACCGAATCCTCTGAAAGCCCAAATTTTTTCATCAGGTCCCTGTTTTTCTTTGCTGGCTTAAACCGTTTGCAATCCAACCCAACTGGGACTACAGAGATTTTGTTTTCTTCGACTCCCTCGAGTACAAGAGCTTCTCTAGCTTTTTCAGTGATGGCGATGAAGTATGCTGCATGCTTGTAATTGTATCTTTTTATTTCTTTATAGGGGTGCCCTTCTAAGTTGAAGGGGATGTTTTCCCACTGCATAACTATTGTGGGCTTGCCTGTTTTTATGGCTTGAAGAGTATATGGATACCATGCATCGGCAGAATAAATCAAGTCCAAATCTTTTATCATCTTATGAAGGTTAATAATTCGGTAGTTCCAAGAGTTAAAATTGTATTTTGTCAATTTTCCCACTGCAGAAAGCATGGGATGCAGTATGTCTTTGGTCCATGTTACATAAGTATGACTGGTCCTAACAGGAAAACTTAGCCTTGATAAGTCAAATTTGTTGTCGTATGTAGTTATTCCTACGGGTTGAAAATCGTGTTGGGGCAACTTTTCAAGGTATTGTCCTTCATACGCATTGAGTCCTGAACCTCTTAAGATACCGACTTTTTTCAACGCAAACCATCCATTAGGTTTTTTACATGTTCCCAAATGCGATTTTGAAAGGCTTCAGGTTTTAAGTCGGAGATCTTAGCCCATAATTCCTTGCGTTTTAGGCCCCAAGCAATAGAGGAATCCATGTTTTTGATTACTTTCTGTTTTAGGTCGTCATAAGTTTGCCATCGATATTCTTCTGGGATGAACTCTTTCATGCCGCCGCTGTTATGAACTAACGTTACGCAGCCGCTTGCCAATCCTTCGACTGGTGCAATTCCAAAATGCTCTCCCTCCATAAGATGCACGTATACCCGACTATCCTGCAACAGTTTCTTTAGTTCTGGACCTGGCAAGTTGACTTTGAGGCTATAGTTTTTAGGCAAGTTATCTGAGAAGCCTTCAAACCATGCTCTTTCACCTTCGCTCAATCCACCCACACTGACAAACTCGTAGTCAGGCAGATCTGAGGCTAGATGTTTGAGAAGTTCATGCCGTTTTTGTGGAATGAACCGTGCCACATAGATGACTCTTTTGCTGCGGTCGTTAAGCGGTGTATCACACCAGAGGCTGTCAAGATTAACTGGGGGGTAAACGATAACAGGGTCTTTTATTTTCCAATAGTTTTCGATTTTTCCTTTGGTGTAGTTGCTGTTGCAGAAAACCA
>DPLR01000101.1 GCA_003541895.1 Cytophagales bacterium
GGCCTTGTTGCATCGAAGGCTATGCAAAATAACAATTCTTTGATGCTGGTACAATGAGAATGAAAAAATTAATCGGTCAAAATAAAATCCATCGAATCGTTTATCGTAATCGTGCTAGAAAATAGAAATGGAGAGCGAAAATAAAATCAATCGAGTGCTTCAGCGCCTCCGTGGGCGTTTGAAATCAATTTCTCGTACTCAATGTTGGTAAGATCGCGCTGGAAAAACCCAATCGGGTTAACAAAATTACCTTGGTATAACACTTCGTAATGAAGATGCGGTCCAAATGAATGTCCTGTACTGCCTACATATCCCAACACTTGCCCGCGTTTTACTTGCTGCCCTTCAGCAACTATAATTCGGTTCATATGAGCATAGCGAGTTTCAAAGCCATAACTATGATTCACAAAAACCGCATTGCCATAGGTGGTTCCTCCTTTAGCATAGGTTACTACGCCATCACCGGTTGAGTAAATCGGTGAATTTAAATTGGCAACAAAATCCAAACCATTGTGAGGACGCGAATAACCATCTTGAGGTAAATAGCGCATACCGTAAACAAGATAGAGCTGAATCAATTCTTTATTGCTGATGGGCTGAATAGCCGGACGTGCAGCCCACTGCTTTTGATTATTGATCAGTTGTTTCTTCAGCGCGTTCATAGAATGAATTTCTACGGTCAACCGGTTTTTGATTTTTTCAGCATAATCAATTCCGGCACGAATGATCGGGTTTTCAATGTCGGCACTTGCTTTTTCTTGACCACCCACGCCCGCCTCACGCTCTGAGGCCGAGAGTGGTTCCATGCCTAAGATCACTCTATAATTATGGTCATCCTTATCTTCCAGTTTGGCAAGTTCCTCTGAAGTAGCTTTCAATTTTGAATTGATCAGCTGCCAATCGTATTTCAAATTCTGATTTTCTTTTGCGAGCCGAACTTCATCGAGCAGTGGATATTGCGTGTTGTAATAAATTAATCCAACGACCCCGAGAATGAATGTAACTGTCAAGAATCTGAATGACTTCCGCGCAAATGCTTTAGGGGTAACGATGATTGGCTCGTACTTACAAGTTTCAGGGTTATATGTAAAACGATGAGCCATCAGTCGAGCGATTGGTTTTGCGTTTTACTTTTTATTGACAACAACTGATGTTGTTTGGCATCGATGCCTTTAACGAGATAATAAATCGGATCAAGGTTTACACCCAACTTCAACACTTCATAATGGAGATGTGGCGCAACCGATCCGCCTGAGGAACCAGAGAGCCCGATAACTTGGCCAATCGTAACTTTTTGTCCCCAGTTTACCTTGATAGACTCTAAATGAGCATAACGGGTTACAAACCCATTGCCGTGATCTATTTCAATGTAATTACCGAAGCCAGCTTCCACACGACTATTATTAATAGAGACAACTCGCCCCTCGCCAGTTGCTAAAACTTCGGTTCCTTTCGGTAGCGCAATATCTAACCCATCGTGATGATAGTTTCCTTTATGATAAGGATTGATTCGAACGCCAAACCCAGAAACTAAATTCTGTTCATTCAAATCCTTCACGGGCGAAGCCGATGGCAATCCTTTCAACATAGGCAAATCAGATTTGTCAACGGTTAATCTATCCCCGTAAAAATTATTGGTAGTTTTCGATTTCTTCAGCAGCGACTGGAAACGGTTTTGAATCAATGAATAAGCTTCATTCCAATCTTCCGTCATCGATGCCTTTAAATAAGTGTCTTGCTCTGATGATTCTCTTATAGTATTGTCAGTCGTGTTGTCGAATAATTTGCCTCGAAGTTGTGATTCTTCGTCTTTCAGCTCGGCCAACAGCTCATTTGAGGTTGCCAGATGATTTTCAACAACCGACTTATAAGTATTGAGTTGCTCATTTTCGGTTCTGAGCGCCTTTTCAGATTCTGTTTCAATGAAAAAATTTTGAGCAAGGTTCAGCGCCATGAAAAAAAGAAAGCCAAAGCACCCGTAAGCGATGAATGAACCTATCGCTCGCCAAATGGAGAAGCGTACACGTTCATAACGCAAGGTTTTTTGGTTGTAACGGAATTGGGGTTGGCTCATTCTGAACAACTTTTCCTTTTATAATGCCTCAACTAAGGCTAATTTTGACCCTTTGTTTAAGACTAACATGCAATATAGGCAATTTTTAAAAGTGTAAAAGTTTCTGCAATCGATGGATTCAAGTACAATCAGGCGAAAGTTTCTAGAGTTTTTTGAAAGTAAAGGCCATAAAATCGTGCCTTCAGCCCCGCTGGTTTTGAAAAACGACCCCACTTTGCTCTTTACCAACTCGGGTATGGTGCAGTTCAAGGATAATTTTTTGGGCAATTCGGTTTCCAAATTCAACCGCGTAGCCGATACGCAAAAATGTTTGCGCGTGAGTGGCAAGCACAACGACCTGGAAGATGTTGGGCTTGATACGTACCATCACACCATGTTCGAGATGCTCGGCAACTGGAGTTTTGGCGACTATTTTAAAAAAGATGCCATTGCCTGGGCGTGGGAGTTGCTCACTGA
>DPLR01000305.1 GCA_003541895.1 Cytophagales bacterium
TCAGAGGGTTGAAAAGAACCGAACAACGGAACTTTAATCCAGCGAGATGCATCGTTGATGCTAACACCAAATTTCAACGTGTACAATAACAACGGAACGCTGATCCACAACGCAAGACGAGAAAGTTTTGAATAATAGCGATAATCGATTTTGTGCGCTACCCACATCGAAGCGAGACCCAACAACACCATCGATGTATGTTTGAGCAAATACCATTCGGGTGAAGTAGTTTTCCTGTAAGCCAACGTTCCAATAGAACTATACACCACCAAAATACTGATCACCGACAGTGTAAATACCACCGCCCAGATCACGCGATCGCCTTGCAAATTTTTATCGGCCCACTCTTTAAATTTTTTCATATCAATAAAACTTTATTGATCAACGAGCTTAACTTCTTTTTTTAATTCCAGCACGGCACTCCTAAATTGGTCCCCCCTGTCTTCATAATTTTTAAACAAATCAAAACTTGCGCATGCTGGTGAAAGCAATACTACGTCTCCAGCCCTTGAAACTTTGAAAGCAAGGTTGACTGCCTCGACAACACTTTGCGTTTCGCAGATTACTTTCACTACGCCATCAAATGCATCGAATAATTTTGAATTATCTTTTCCCAGGCAAATCAGCACCTTCACTTTCTTGCGCACTTGCTCTTCGATCAATTTGTAATCGTTGCCTTTGTCGATTCCCCCGGCAATCCAAACAAGTGGCCCTTGGTAGCTTCCTAAACCATAAACAACCGAGTCAACATTAGTTGCTTTTGAATCATTAACAAACTCAACTCCATTGATCGTAGCCACCGACTCCAAACGATGTGGCGCATTTTTAAAAGTCTTCAACCCCACTCTAATAGTATCCATCGACACGCCTGCTGTATAAACTGCGGCTACGGCAGACATTGTGTTGATCAAATTATGTGGCCCCTTAAGTGTTGTCTCATGCTGATAAAGATTGAACAACTGATGGTCTAATTCAAAGACCATGATGCGTCCATCGAAATGCGCTTCTGCTTTGTTATTATTGAGTGCCACACGGATTTTCTCCGCAGGAATTTCGCGTTTGAATACTTCCGTCTCAATAATCTTGTCATCCGAAAAATAGATGAAGTAGTCACCGCCTTTCATCGACTGAGTCAATCTAAACTTTGAGTCGATGTAATTCTGCATTTGATACTCGTAGCGGTCCAAGTGATCGGGTGTGATGTTGAGAAGAATGCCAATGTGTGGACGGAAATTTTTTGTTCCATCCAATTGAAAGCTGCTCACTTCAACCACATACCAATCGTGGTTTTCTTTAGCCACTTTGCGCGCCAGACTTTCGCCAACGTTTCCAGCCAAAGCAACGTTCAAACCTGCGGACTTCATCAAATGATACGTCAACAAGGTGGTAGTGGTCTTTCCGTTCGTTCCCGTGATCGCAATTATTTTTCCCTTGATGAACCGGTAAGCAAACTCAAGCTCATCAATAATTTCAATTTTATTTTCCTTCGCTTTCTTGATTACCTCGGCCTTGTCGGGAATGCCCGGGCTCTTGATAATAAGTGAGGCATCCAGAATTTTATCAAGCGAATGCTGCCCTTCTTCGAATGGAATATTTTCTGAGATGAGATCTTGCTTGTAATTTTCTTTGATCGCCTTCAGGTCGGAAACAAAGACATCGAAGCCTTTTACTTTCGCTAAAAGCGCAGCGCCAGTTCCGCTTTCTCCTCCGCCCAATATGACAACTCTTTTGCTCATCTCAATTTTAAAGTTGCAAGTGAAAGAATGGCCAACAGAATGCCCACAATCCAAAACCGAGTTACGATTTTAGCTTCTGGAATATTTTTCTTTTGATAATGATGATGCAATGGCGACATCAAAAATATTCTTCTGCCCTCGCCATATTTTTTCTTCGTGTATTTGAAATAAGACACTTGCATAATCACCGAAACATTTTCTATAAGAAAGATTCCGCACAATAATGGAATCATCAACTCCTTTCGCACGGCCAAAGCCAACACAGCGATAATTCCGCCCAGCGATAAACTTCCCGTATCGCCCATAAAAACTTGCGCTGGATAAGCATTGTACCACAGGAAGCCGAGACACGCGCCAACAAATGCAGTACAAAAAATTACCAGCTCACTAAGATTCGGAATGTACATGATGTTGAGGTACGAGCTAAAGTCAACGCGACCCGAGAGGTACGCGAAGATAGCGAGCGTGAGGCCGATGATGCCCGAAGTGCCAGCTGCAAGGCCATCAATTCCATCGGTGATGTTGGCTCCGTTTGAAACTGCCGTGATGATCAAAATCACAACCAAAGTGTAAACAATCCATGTGTAATTTTTGTCGAGCCAAGAAATCAGAGTTGCGTAATCAAATTCATTGTTCTTAAAAAATGGAACAGTGGTCTTTGTTGACTTCACATCTTTGTATTCCAATTTTTGTTCGTCTTGTAGATTGACCCACTCAATGCTCGCCAGTGAAGGTGATTTCACTTCACGAATAACAACATGGTCATTGAAGTAAAGTGTTAATCCTACAATCAAACCGATACTCACTTGCCCTACAATTTTGAATCGGCCAGCAAGACCTTCTTTGTTTTTCTTAAACACTTTTATATAGTCATCTAAGAAACCAATTACTCCTAACCAAACTGTTGTAGTGATCAAGAGGATGACGTAAACATTGTCGAGTTTTGCCATCAGCAAAGTTGGGATGAGAATCGCAGCAATTATGATGAGTCCGCCCATGGTAGGCGTTCCCTTCTTTTGCATTTGTCCTTCAAGGCCGAGATCTCGGATATCTTCGCCTACTTGTTTTCGTCTCAAGAAAGAAATCAATTGACTACCAAATGTGATCGTGATCAAAAGTGAAAGCAATGCCGCTGCACCAGCGCGGAAAGAAATATATTGAAACACGCCTGCGCCAGGAATGTTGAATTGTTTATCTAGATATGTGAATAAATAGTATAGCATTAATTCGCAAACATTTTTAGCATACGATCCAAAACCTCTTTATCATCAAATGGATATTTTACTCCTTTAATTTCTTGATAGGTCTCGTGTCCTTTGCCCGCTACGAGAATGATGTCTTTCTCTTTTGCCAACATGCAAGCAGTCTTAATTGCTTCTTCTCGATCGGCCATCACTAATGTTTTCTTAGCTTCACTGATACCAACACCCTTTTGCATTTCTTTAATGATCTCCATTGGATCTTCGCTGCGCGGATTATCAGATGTAAAAATTACTTTGTTAGAATATTTACAGGCAATCGCAGCCATCAGTGGTCGCTTTGTTCTGTCGCGGTCACCACCACAGCCTATCACCGAAATCACATTTTCAGTTCCGGTTCTAAAATGCTCTATTGTCTCCAAAACATTTTTCAGCGCATCAGGTGTGTGTGCATAATCAACTATCGCTGTGAATTTTGAACCTGGCCTTACCAATTCAAATCTCCCATTTGCTCCAGTAAGCGCAGTCAATTTCAACAAGACAGTTTCTGAATCTTCTCCTAACAAACAAGCGGTTCCATAAACTGCAAGAAGGTTGTATGCATTAAAATCGCCAATGAGTTTGAACCACACATTTTTATTTGCCAACTCAAGTTCAAGACCGATGAGCGAATTCGTGATGATCTTCGATTTAAAATCGGCAATCTTTTTTAACGCGTATGTTTTCTTTTGTGCTTTGGTGTTTTGCAACATCACCATGCCGCGCTTATCATCGCTGTTCACCAGTGCAAATGCATCAGACGATAAGCCATCAAAAAAACCCTTTTTCGCTCGGATGTAACTTTCAAACGTGTGGTGATAATCAAGATGGTCGTGTGTGATGTTGGTGAAAATCGCTCCAACAAAATGGAGACCTTCAATCCTCCCTTGGTCAACGGCATGCGAACTCACTTCCATAAAACAATGGGTGCATCCGGCTTCCAACATTTGATTCAACAATTCATTGATCTGTATCGGATCGGGAGTAGTATGTGTGGCAGCGATGTCTTTGTCAACAATCTTATTCACAACTGTGGACAACATTCCAACTTTGTAACCGAGTTCTTTAAAAAGTTTGTAGAGCAGCGTTACAATAGTTGTCTTTCCATTCGTTCCTGTTACGCCAACCAGTTTTAATTTTTGTGAAGGATTGCCAAAAAAATTAGAAGTGATGATACCGAGCGCCTTAGCACTTTTCTTTACCGTGATGAAAGTAGCTCTTGTTGAAATAGCTTCTGGTAACTTCTCGCAGACAATTACACTGGCACCTTTCTCAATCGCTGTTTCAATAAATTCATGACCATCGGCTTGATGACCTTTTATAGCAACAAACAAATACCCGGGCTTCACTTTGCGCGAGTCAAATGCAACACCCACAATATCGAGGTCCATTTCACCCAACGTAGAGGTGAGGTTCACCTTATATAATATGTCGCGCAGTGCGGCCATCAACTTAGTTTCAAATAAATTTTATTTCCCTTCGTAATTCTAGTTCCAGGTGCAAGCGATTGTTCAGCTACTCGTCCTTTGCCTCCATAATAAACTCGAAGCCCGGATTTTTCCAGCAAATAGATGGCATCGCGGAAAGTCATTCCGGTTACATTCGGAACAAGATCTTTGATGATTGAATTTTTTTTCAACGTAACTGCCGTAGCATCTTTTGATGCGCGCACCCATTCTTCTTCCGTTGCTGAGTGATTTGAAACTCCAAGCTCGTTACACAACATCGCTACCTCCTCGTGTTTGCCAGCACGAATCACAGGGACTGACTCTTCGCCTTTTGCAATTTTTTGCTCCATGGGTGAATGAAGATTCAAATCGCGTGCGTAAATATTATCGGCTATGTCTTTGAATACCGGGCCGGCCACACTGTTTCCATATTGATAAATTCCCTTCGGGTTTTTGATCAATACGATAGCAGAATACTTTGGCGCATGCGCAGGGAAATAGCCAACGAAAGAGGTGATGTATTTTTTTTCGTAATGACCATCTTTCAAAATTTGTGCGGTTCCTGTTTTGCCAGCAATTCGATAATAGGTGTTCTTTAGATTCTTTGCCGTTCCTTGCTCGACTACACCTTCCAATAAAAGTTTAAGTTGAGCCAACGTTTTGTTTGAACAGATTTTTGAAACCATAGTCTCGGTTTCAAATTCTTGAAGCACCTTATCGCCTTGGGTAACTGCCGTAACAAAAATAGGTTTAACCATTTTCCCCTCATTGGCCACAGCGTTGTACAAAGCCAGTGTATGCAATGGAGAAATTTCAAATCCATAACCGTACGCCATCCAAGGCAACGTGATACCACTCCAATTTTTATCTTTTGGTCTCGTGATTTTAGGGTACGACTCACCTGTGATTTGGAGACCCAGAGGTTTTGACAATTTTAATTCATCAACGTAGTTCAAAAATTTCTCAGGCTTGGTACCGAAATATTTGTCGAGCAACTTAGCCATGGCAATGTTGGAGGAGACTTCAAATGCTTTTTGAATGGACACTCTTCCGTAGCCACCTTCTTCATGGTCTTTCACTTTCTTGTTGTAAAAGGTGTACTCTCCTTTACCTGTATTGATACTGTCCTTCAACTCAATGTTCGTGTCTTCAAGCAACGCCATCATCGTTACTAATTTGAAAGTTGAACCGGGCTCGAAAGATCCACCCACGGCATGATTGAATTTTTCGATGTACGAATCACCCTCTTTCGTCAAATTAGAAATGGCTTTGATGTGACCCGTTTTCACTTCCATCACCACCACCGTTCCTTCATCGGCATCGTGCGATTCCATGGCATGATGAAGAGATGTTTCGGCAACATCTTGCAAATTGATATCAATGGTTGTGCGAATATCAAGTCCATCAACAGCCTTGATATTGTTTCCATCGAACACGGGCTTCCAAGTGGCTCCCGCAATTTTTTGAAATAAAGCTTCGCCATCTTGGCCGCCAAGAACTTGATTGAAACTGTAATCCAGACCAGCTCCCTTATTGTCTTCGTTTACAAAGCCGATCGTTCTTCGACTGAGATTGGCAAATGGATGATAACGCACATCCATCTTCTCAAAAATTACACCGCCCTTGTAGCGACCTTCTCGGAAGATCGGCCACGAGGTCATCTCCTTTTTTGCTTGATAATTAATTTGTTTGCGATTAATGGTGAGATACTGTTTACCTGACGCGCGTGCATCCTTCAAAATCTCCTTGTATTCTTTGGCGGATCTGTCTTTATAAAAGTGAGCCAGGTTTTGTGAAAGTGAATCGATGCCTTTCTTGAAAACATCTTCTTTCACTAGCGTGGGATCGATGGCCACTTTGTAAAATGGCAATGAAGTTGCCAACAGACTTTCATTGTCTGAATAAATGTTTCCGCGAGTGGCTTTGATTTTTTTGTAGTCGAACATAGTTTCCTCAGCCATCTTCGCCCACTTTTCACCCTCAATCATTTGAATGTGCCCCACTTTTGCGGCTACACAGACGGCAAAAATCAACACACCCAAAAAGGCAATGCGTACTCTTATTAATATGGACTTCTTAATATTCACCTTTCTTTACTACAACTTTAAATGGAGGTCGTAAACTTTCTTCCAAGCCGATTGACTTCACGCGTTTGGCTACTTCGCTTTGTTTGCTGGCAAACATTACATCAGCTTTAAGAGTCGTGAAGTCAGCACGCAAATCTTCCACTTCGCTTTCCATTCGGTCGATGGTGCGGGTGGTTTTATCGGCATAATGCGTATTGCTGATATAGACCAAACCGAGGAAGACTACGAATAAAATTTTGGGCAGATATTGAACAGGAAATCCTTCCTCGAAATAACTCTCGAGTTTCAGTTTTTTCTCTAGACCCGAAAAAGCGCTCTTTCCTTCTTTCGGAGGTTTTACTTTCGCTTCGTTTCCTTTTTCTGGCTCTATCCTAAATTTATTTTCCATTTCTGTATTACAACTTCTCTGCTATTCTAAGTTTCGCACTTCGTGCTCTATTATTGACTTCTATCTCTTCGGCTGAAGCTTCCATCGGTTTTCGGGTTACGGCCTCAAAAGGCTTTAACTTGTTTCCGAAAAAATCTTTCTCTACTTCGCCAAACATTTTGCCGGTGTTGATGTAGTTCTTCACCAACCGATCTTCCAACGAATGGTAACTCATCACTACCAGCCTTCCACCTTTCTCCATTACTTCGCCACACTGGTGCAAAAAATCTTCAAGTGCTTGCATCTCTTCGTTCACTTCGATGCGCAACGCCTGAAACACCTGGGCGAAATATTTATTCTCTTTCCCACGGGGGGCAACTGACTGCAAAGCATTTTTCAGATCGAGGGTGGTTTCTAGTCGCTTCTCATTTCTCTTCATTACCACCGCCTTCGCTGCCGTCTTTGCATTTTTCAACTCGCCATACATTCCAAAAATTTTGTGCAGTTGCTCTTCGCTATAACTATTCAAAATTTTGGCGGCCGTTGTTTTCGCTTTGCGATCCATTCGCATGTCGAGCGGGCCATCATAGCGAGTGGAAAATCCACGCGATGCCTCATCGATTTGATGCGATGAAATTCCTAAGTCAGCCAGTATGCCGTTTACTTTGGTTACTCCATTCAATTTCAGGTACTGTTTCATGAACCTGAAATTCGATTGACAAAATGTGAAAGAACGATGCTGTATTTTCTCTGCTTCCTTTTTTGCGTCTTCGTCTTGGTCAAAAGCGATCAACCTCCCTCCCTTCAGCCTTTCCAAGATCGCCATGCTGTGGCCACCACCACCAAACGTTACGTCTACATAAATGCCTTCGGGATTGATTTGCAATCCTTCAATGCACTCGCGAAGCATGACTGGGTTGTGGTAACCTCTGGTTTCTGGTTTCTGGTTTCTGGTCGTAGAGTCCATCTAGTTTCCAGTTTCCAGTTTCCGGCATCCAGCATCCATCACTTACTCGGTCAAATACTTCGCTGCCAGCTTCGACAACTCACCGGGGTCTTGAATTAGATGTTTCTCATAAATGGCGGGATTCCACGCTTCAATCTTTGAGCCCGTGCCTACCAGCATGGCGTCTTTGTCGATTTGCGCGTAAGTCAACATGTTTTTCGGAATGAGGAAGCGGCCGTTGCCGTCTAGCTCTACCGTGACCACGCCCGACAAAAAATTCCGCTGGAGTTTGCGGTACTCTTC
>DPLR01000237.1 GCA_003541895.1 Cytophagales bacterium
CCGAACTGAAACCGGATATTTTGGCGAACTAAGACATTATAAAGTCAATTGTGCTCGGTACGGACGATCCTATTTTAATACACCTCGAATTTATTGTGATGGAGAATGGGTTGGGAAATTTACGGTTGACATTGACCGCAACTTTTATCACGTGGTAGTGTATGCACTGTATTACGAAACAGTTACCAAGGACGCTGTACTGCGCGTGGATAAACCAGTGAAAGGAAGGTACATTGATGTTGTAGCGAACAAAAGAAGAGAGTCGCTTCTACGAAAAGAACTTGAAAATATTTCGTTAATGAGCTTAAGCCTGAAAGAAGCTTTCAGTTTAAATGGAATGGCTGCAATGGGGAATTAAATTCCAAATTCAGCAATTATTTCCTTGATCTGAAAATTTGAATCATGGCCACGGAAGCAATAATCACCCAAACTACATTGATAATGGCAGAAGGATAAGCACTGTAATAAACGGTGTTGATAATCAAAAAAATACCTCCCGAAAAATTCAGCACTTGAAATAGAGGAGAATCAGACTTCAGTTTTTGATAGCTATTCAATCCATATGCAATGATAACCTCGATGGAACCGATCCATCCAATGACATCAATAAGTAATTTCATTTTGAATCGAGGCGAATCAGTTACCCAACACTTCAGTCAGTTTTTGATCCAATGCTGGGCCTCGCAAATTTTTTGCAACGATCACACCATTCTTGTCAAGCAAAATTGAAAAAGGAATGGCATTAACGTTGTACTCGCGTGCGGCCACACAATCAAAATATTTTAGATCTGAAACGTGCGTCCAGGTCAAACCATCTTCTTTAATAGCTTGCACCCAGTCAGCCTTGCTGCGATCAAGTGAAACGGAGTAAACTTCAAATCCTTTGTTCTTAAACTTATTGTAAGCGCGCACAACATTCGGGTTTTCTTTGCGGCAAGGGCCACACCACTTCGCCCAAAAATCGATCAACACGTATTTCCCTCTCAACGAAGAAAGCTTTACCACTTGCCCTTCGGGAGTTGGCAACGCAATTTCAGGAGCTACTTGACCGACTGCAGTCACTTTTAATTTGCGAACTAACTCTGAAAACTCTTTTGTGTATGCATACGTAGGCCAGTTTTTCTGAAACTTAGCCAACGATGAAACAAACAAATCAAGGTTCTTGTCTTTATCAATCAGGTTTGGGTTTTGCAACAAATTGAACAAGGCTAGCGAAGCGGGTGCCTGCTTCAAAACTTCCACGATTTTTCCCTGCTGCTTTTCATACTCCTTCATGTACGCGCTGCGCAATTGCTCCACTTTGGTAGCATCATTTACAGCAGCGGCTCTCTGAAATTCTTCTTCAATTGATTTCAACTCAGGTGCTTCTTGAATGCTTTGATTCATTTGCATCACACGCGAATAAAGATCGTGGTCAGGAGAACCTTTGATCTCAACCGCTCCTTGTGGATCGTTGCCATCAACGTTCACTTCTACAGTGCTGTGATCAATCATTAAATTCACCACTTGCCTTCCGAAAAAATCAAGTTGATAAATACCCGGAGTCGTCAGATGCAATGTTTTTGAATAGGTCTGATCTTTTTTCAACTCGATCATTTCTGGCTGTCCGCTTCCATCATTTTTTAATTCCAGAATCTTGATAATTCCCTGTTGAGGAAAATTGACTTTCCCTTTTACAATCACATCCCACCCATTGTCTTCTGATTTTTTTTCTGGATTGCAGCTCAACGATGTAAACAGGATAAAGAAATTGATGAAAATTCTCATGTCTTAATTATTTACTTTTTATTTGGTACTTCTCAACGGCTAACAACCTCGGGCAGTTTCTGCATTAACAATTCATTTGCAATGCGAGGTTCAAATTTGTCTTTCGCACGACTTTTTATTTCTCCCATCAGCATATTCACAATTCCCGTCCTTCCATTTTGATATTGCTCAACCTTCAACGGAAATTCCTTCACTACTTCTTTTACAATGGTATCAAGAAATTCAACATCAATTGAATCTTCAATGCGCATCAATACATTGATTTAGCTTTCATCAAAACAGCATCGAGGCCATTTAAGTCTTTACCTCCAGCTGTAGCAAAGAAAGGTTGACCTCCACCATTTCCACCAATCTCTTTGGCCAATTCTTTCACCATGTTGCCAGCATGAAATTTATTTGCTGCTGCTAATTTTTCTCCGATCATCACCACCACTTGAGGTTTGCTATCAACATCGGCAGCCAAGATCAAAAGCAGATCATCAAATTGATTTCGTAAAGCATAAGCAATGTTCTTCAACGAATCTGCATTGGGTACTTGTACTTTTTCAGTGATCAATGTATGCCCGTTTGATTTCACAGCTTTACGGGCTAACTCATCCTTCACCACATTGGCTTGCTGCTGATACATCAATTCTAATTTCTTTTCTAATGCATGTTTTTCTTCAATCAAATTTTGAACGGAAGCCGAAATATCTTTCGGTTTCTTCATCAATGATTTCACTTCATCGAGTAAAGCCAATGAACGGTCAACGTATTCTTGAGCGCCTTCAGCAGTAACGGCTTCAATTCTGCGAACACCTGCAGCCACCGAACTTTCAGCAATAATTTTAAACAAACCGATTTTGCCTGTGGCCGAAACATGCGTGCCTCCACAAAGCTCAACAGAATAAGTTGGATCGAACGTAATTACGCGGACAAACTCCCCATATTTTTCGCCAAAGAGTGCCATTGCTCCAAGTGATTTTGCTTTTTCAATCGGAACATTGCGCTGTTCATTCAAAACAATGTTCTCTCTGATTTTTTCGTTGACGATCGATTCCACTTTTGAAATCTCTTCACTCGTCATCGCTGCGAAATGAGAAAAATCAAAACGCAAAATCTTCTCGTTAACAAGCGAACCTTTTTGCTCCACATGTTTTCCTAACACTTGGCGAAGCGCGGCATGAAGTAAATGCGTGGCCGAGTGATTATCCATCGTCAACTCGCGTTTGCGCTTATCCACTTTTGCAATAAAAGTTGCCGACAAACTTTCTGGAAGTCTATCCGCAAAGTGAACGATCAGTTCATTTTCTTTTTTAGTATCGATGATATGAATTTTTTCATTGATGGATTCAATCACACCGATATCGCCAACTTGACCGCCACTCTCAGCATAGAACGGAGTTTGATCAAACACCAATTGAAAGAGTTCTTTATTCTTTTGTTTGATCTTTCTGTACTTAACGATTTTTATTTCCGCTTCAATATTTTCGTAGCCGATGAATTCAGTTTTCTTGTCATCACCAATCAAAATCCAATCACCTGTTTCTTTGGCGGCATCTGCTTTTGAACGGGATTTTTGTTTCTGCATTTCCTCTTGAAATTCTTTTGTATCTACATTAAATCCTTGCTCACGTGCAATTAACAATGTCAAATCAATCGGAAATCCAAAAGTGTCATATAATTCAAATGCTACAGTTCCTGGAATTATTGCGCCAGCAGGAGTAGCACCTTTCGCATACCTAGTAATTTCATCTAGCAAAGAAATTCCCTTTCCTAATGTCCTCAAAAATGAAATCTCTTCTTCGTGTACTACTCGCTCAACATAACTTTCTTGTTGATGCAACTCTGGGAAAACATCTTTCAATTGCAACGCCAAAAGCGGCACAAGCCGGTGCATGAATGGCTCTTTGAAATTCAAATAAGAAAATCCGTAGCGCACGGCTCTTCTTAAAATTCTTCTGATCACATAACCGGCACCGGTGTTGCTGGGCAATTGTCCATCGGCAATGGCAAAAGCAACGGCACGAATGTGGTCGGCCATCACGCGGACGGCAATATCTTTTTTCGCATCCGAACCATATTGATATGCATCTGGCTTCACGTTATTACAAATGAAATCCATCAGCGGCCGGAAAACATCGGTATCATAATTCGAAGTTTTCTTTTGAATCGCCATGCACAAGCGCTCGAAGCCCATGCCGGTATCCACATGTTGTGCCGGAAGTTTTTCAAGCGAACCATCAGCTTTGCGATTGAACTCCATGAACACGAGGTTCCAAATCTCTACTACTTGCGGATGATCGTTGTTCACCAACTCTTTTCCTGGTTTCTTTTTCACTTCCTCATCGGTGCGCAAATCGATGTGAATTTCAGAGCACGGTCCGCAAGGGCCCTGCTCTCCCATCTCCCAGAAATTATCTTTCTTCACTCCATAAAGAATGCGTTCGGCAGCAATGTGTTGCTTCCATAAATTTTCAGCATCGGTGTCCGCAGGCAGGTTGTCATTTTTGTCGCCACCAAAAACCGTAACATACAATCGGTCTTTGGGCAATTGATAAACTTCAGTGAGCAACTCCCACGCCCAGGCAATGGCATCTTTTTTAAAATAGTCGCCAAAACTCCAGTTGCCGAGCATCTCGAACATGGTGTGATGGTAAGTATCATGTCCAACTTCTTCCAGGTCATTATGTTTTCCCGAAACACGAAGGCATTTCTGTGAATTTGCTATTCGAACTGATT
>DPLR01000415.1 GCA_003541895.1 Cytophagales bacterium
ATTCATGAAGTCAGAAATGTTTGGAAACTAATGAAATAATAAGAATTCAGAAAGCTTCTGCTAATTACTGCAAAAAATAGAAGGGGATCAAGAAGGTTTTTAATTATGCAAAATATTGTCGCTGTGGTTGCTATAACCCAACTCAAATTCGTGCTACTCAGACACGCGATTTAAAAACGATACTACAAGGTATCACCCATCAGCCATGCATTTTTATAGGGGAGAGCCAGAGCTACCATGTCGTCATTAAACCGGCTTCCAACTGTTTTATGAACTTTTTTAAAGTATTTAAAATTTGAGCCGATAAAGAAATCGAAGGCCTTAATCTTTCAATTCGGTTTTGTGAGGTCGAGGTATGGAAAGACGAAGTTCGCTACGACAAATAATCAATTATCCCGTATGGGTAATCTGCGATGATGCTAAAGATGACCAAGATGATCAGTGCATAGCCTATGCATTGGATATCAGCGAGAGTGGAATGCTAATTGAAAGTTTTATGGTTATTGGGGGACAAACAATAAAAATTTTGGCCTCTGCAACAGAGAAAAAGATCATTGAGATAGTTGGCGATATTGTATACACCGACCATTCCGTAGAAGGTAAATTTAAAGTTGGTATACGGTTCATTGGGTCTGAGCGCGAAAATTCGTTATTTTCGGAAAAGTTGATTGAGGCCTCTCGTTTATGGGAAGCAGATAGAGAGCATATCGTCAACACAGTTGTTTCCTGAAGAATTCCCAGACTGGTTAAATAGAGAAAACTTGTTGGGGTTAATCAGATTATGAAACGTATTGACATTACAGCTGGAGTGACTTGCTTTGTATTTATCCTTTTGCTGGGATGCTCTCGACACACGCCGTCAGATGAAGAGCAAAAAGCCCTGGCGGCATTCCAGGCAGTCCAACAAAGCCTGGAAACTGATGGGGCATCCGTTGCCTTCAAACAACAACTTGGCCAGGCCGAAGCACAACTCAACTTGATCAAGCAGACCCCTAAGATCGTCCCCTGCTTGGTAAGTTCATTGGACAGGTGCTTGGCCTCATATCGGCTTATTGACAAGGCGCTGAAAACAGAGCAGGGAAAATTAAATGAGAAACGGAAACAAGACCTTGAAATGGCGGTGGCTTTTTCGACTGCGTTTTCTGCTCTGAGCATTCAACAGGCATTGGACTGCTGCAGATAATAGATCAATTAATAGATCAATCTCATTATCCCTCAATATCCAGTATAGCTATCTGGCTCCAACTATTGGATTTATTATGGCCCATTTATAATCAGATTCAAGGGGCCAAGGAAGATCTCAACATATCTGCGGCGTGCGCGGAGGCGTTAGAAATGACTGTAAGAAAAAAAGAGTCCAAAACCAAGAACGGCGATGAAATGGATAAGCTGCTTGAACGGCTCCGTGTCGAGATGGAGCAGACGCAAAAAGCTGATAAAGAAAACGGCTTCAGCCACGGCCAAAAGCGTGCATATAAATTCAGATATGCCGACTTCAAAGCCATCGAGCGCATCGCTGAAATGGTCAAGCGTTACGGTAAAGGCGCCAACATTCAGGAGATCGTTGATAGCGTGATGAAAGATTTGAAATGCGATTTTATGCAGCTTTTTTGGGCAGACGATAGCGAGCCTGGTTTTACTGACCGACAGGCATATTCAGAAGGTTACATCGAGGGCGTAATGGACCTCTGGGCTGAGGCTTCAAGAAAGCTAAAGGGCAAGTCGTAAGCATATAGGATCTCAACATATACCTACCTAAACCTTTTCGGATTTTATCCGATAATATCAACCCGTTGTTGGATAGAGGCGAAAATGAATGTAACTGAAAGACGAAAATCCCCGCGGATTAAAATACACAACCTCATTTCTTTTACCTTTTTAGACAATGCCGGCAGGCCAATCAAGCATTTGAAGGGTACCGTGCTTAATCTCAGCCAAGGAGGAATACTAATACAAACTACACAACGGATTGAGCCAGGAAAAGTAATTTTAATAAAGCCGGGAAATGTTATCTTAATAACGCCTGATGAACAGGACAAGATTTTTGAGATAATTGGGAGGGCTGCGTATTGCCGTGAAATTGGGGATCGAAAGTTTTTTGTGGGCATAAGTTTTCAAGGCAAAAATGATGAAAATATCCAGTTTATTAAATGCCTAGTGCGAGCCCATCACTATCGCAGAGCGTCCGCTCAATTGAATTGATTGAAATTTTAGTGAGTTTTAATACCTGAATTTTGCACCGAGTAGATAATTTTCGCGCCCATCGTGCAAGAAATTTCTTGCACGGTTTTAGCCTACCATCAGTTGATTACAAGTTGCTTTGCTTGTTCGCAAGGGCAATGTGTTTGCTCGCAGGCGATCCAAAAATCTGAGAAAGCCGATCATGGTTGGCGTTCGGGCACAGATCTCTGGACCGAAGTCTCTGATAAAATTTGATCGTACGGTACTTTAAAATACCTAAGAATTTCTATTGCCTTCATGGTTGCATCATTGTATTGAAAAAGAGCGCCTTTGAGAACGCAATTGACAAATCCCAAAGTTTCCCAAGGCACCGCTTCGTACGCTGAAACTAAATCGTAATAAATATTTGACCAGTAATGCACCCAGGCACTCTCCTCTCTGGTCATCGCTTTTACAAAATTTGTATATTCTTTTGAAAATTTATTGCGCTTTAACGATAATATTACGCAAGCCATAAGCCTATCCATTTCGGTGGAATTCAAGTCAGAAAATAATAGTATTCTCAAATTTTATCGACCATTCTTTTAAAAAGTTTTAGTTGTAAAGAATTGTCCTGAAAAAGGAATAGAATCAATATAGGAATAGTGCTCACCAAGGTAAAGCAACTGAAGGACCAAATTGCCAAATATTTGGGAGTATCTATGCCAACCGTCTCCTAAGATCGTGGTGGCTATCGAGAAAGCGATTTTTGCATGATTTGCTATGGCACCAAAATTGATATTCAAACCCAATCTCCCAGATATGGCTGGGGTCAAATTGCGCCCTGCCATTCTCATTTGTGATTTCCCCGTCTCCGATCACTGTTTCTTCTTCGACCAACCTTACTTCTGCGATCAAAATCTTTTCTACGGCCGTTTCCTGATCGAGCGTCTTTTTCATTGTTCAAATTGTTATTTCCATCCGAATCTAGGATCGGTTTTTCTTTTTCAGGTTCACTGCGGGTTTCCATAACATTAGAGCCCTTGTCAGTTTGAATACCATATTGCTCAGCAAGCGCTTGTCGGATATTGAGCTTTTTCAGTTTTTTGAACTCTGTCAACAGGCTTGGTTGCGTAATGGTGATACCTTATAGCATGCGATACAAAATCGGCGATTTCCTTGGATGTTCCAATTAGGGCTAATTCAATTCTCATTTTTCCAAGTGCATTTCTTTTTGTATCTACAACCCTTCCTTTTATCTGAATTTCTCTGTCGTCGAGGCTGATAAATGATATCAAAATAAATTCAAATGAAGAGTTGCAGAATATTTCTAATGCAATCCCTTGTTGGCTTACATCTGTAATACGGCCGATGTTGAAATCTAATGAATTTCCTTCGGCATCATTTGAAATGCATGATGCCGGAACTGACACCTGGATTTTATGATGCATTTTTTGTTCGGTTGAAGGTGTATTAGTCTTGTCGTTATCCACTTTTTTGGTATTCATCTCATTTTCTGTTGGTAATCGGTTTTCACTGCTCCCAATGGATGGTGGGAAAGCAAAGAAAATATCCCCACACTTTGTGCACCTTACCTTTGATCCATTCGGCCGCAATCGGTTCTCATCCAAATTGAATTTTTTTAAACAATTTTTGCATTCGATAACCATTGTCGCGTGATCCCTTCAGTGGTCATTTTATACAAAGAAAAAACTGCTTCACAATCATGATTCAATTAGGTTTACGTCTTTTGCGTTAGATTTAATCTATTTTGGTTGCACACAACTTCTTCGGTAATAATTGGCACGTATCATACACTTAACAAACTGGATATTTTCGTCATGTGTGCCTTGGAAGCTTACGCCGACATTAAATTTGCCAAACCCAGTCTCACGACAATAAGCGGCTTTTCCATTTATTTCGACTATCCGATCCTGTTCATCAGCCGTGATTAAAATACCATTTCCTGGCT
>DPLR01000274.1 GCA_003541895.1 Cytophagales bacterium
GAAGATCAAAAAATGATTGCGCGCTCACTACTGTATATGTTGCTCGACAAATCTGATCCGGGCAAAATCCCTGCGAACGGAATCTATATTCAGCCAGATGTTAAAGAATATTCAAGCCTTGATTTTTCTCAGGCGAAAGCGTTGATTGATAGTGGGTACGCTCAAACCATCCGCCAGATAAAGGAGATAAAATCGAAAGTGCAGCCAAGGAAAACATGCGAAGATGTTGCTTTAAAGCGAAATCACTTTAATAGCAAAGCCACGCCAATTAAAGTGAATAAAATTGTTTATGAGCAGTTCACTAACCCTGAGCAAAAATATTTGAATCGATATTTCAAGAACGGTAAGCGACCATTGTATTTTAGTGATATAGAAAAGGGATATTATAAATTGGTTTCTGAAGATTACTTTAACACCATTTACCCGAATTTCATTTTTAATCCGGAGACTAAGGATTACAGTTTTAAATTAACGAAGCGCAAACCTCGCAATTTTCAAGTTGACTTCGGTGGAGTGATCGCCACACGCAACATCAGCAATATTTATTTAGGGCTTAACTATTATCATTTCAACAGAATACTGACCCATGCTCAGTTGAACATTGCCACGGGTGATTTTTACAAATCCTTACAACTTAAATATCGATTTGACTTTCCTTTTTTTGGACGATTTTACATTGAGCCAGAAATCACCATTAACAAATGGAATTTTATTCAGGGTAGTGATATTTTGTTAAAAAAATATTCGCCTACAGCTTTGGATAGGATCGACAGAAAATATGGAGTGTCGATTGGGATTCCGGTGGCGAGACAAATAAAAGCATTTGTGAACGGAGCCTATTTTTTTAACAATGACCAATTCTTGGATAAGAATTATCTTGTTTCAACAGACACCTTGGATCAATTGGAATTATCGGGCACCCGGTTTGGGGTTGGAATTCTTTTTAACACGTTAAATCGAAAACAATATCCAACCGAGGGAAAATATTTTTCAATATCCTCGAATTATTTTTCACTAACAGAAGAATACACCCCCGGGAACACTTCATTGAATAAACTAGCTACAAGAAATAACCGAAGTTGGTTGCAGGCAAAAATTTCTCTTGAACAATATTTCAAAGCTGGGTTCTATAGCTCCGGATATTTACTCGAAGGTGTTCTTTCCAATCAGCCAACCTTTACAAATTATTTCAGCACAATCATAAATGCGCCTGCCTTTAATCCTTTGCAAGACAGCCGAACATTACTTCTACAAAATTTCAGAGCGTTTAACTACGTAGCCGGAGGATTACGAAATATTTTTACCCTTCGAAAAAATATTGATTTTAGACTGGAAGCATATGCTTTTAAACCACTTCAGTCAATTGCTGAGGATGATAAACAGCTGGCTCGGATTGAGCAACAGATACAGCAGTTTTATTTTGCGGGCATGGCGAGTTTCGTAATGCACAGTACTGTTGGGCCTATTAGCCTAAGTGCCAATTACTATGACGATCAGAACAGGCAATTTTCAGTGCTACTGCATGTGGGATTTTTGCTTTTTAATAAAAATTCTCTCGAATAAATGGAGTTGATTTATTCTTTTTGCACAGTTCTTGTTTTGAGAAAGCCGAAAATCAGATGTACTTTTTTTCGGCTTTTTGTTTTTTTAAGTAGTTTTATCTTTTAATTCGTTGATAACCTTATAGCTATGACTAGATTTCTTGGGGCCGCAGTGTTTGTCTTGTTCTCTTTTTCTTCTTTTAGCCAATCCGTTCAGTGGGCTTCAAAGGTTTTGCAATTCTCTTCTGAACTAACATCAGTGCAATATTCAGCAAAGCAAGCACTTGGTAAACCCAATGTTTTGCCTGCTGGCGGTCAAAATCCAAATGCTTGGACTCCGGATAAACCCAAGAGATCTGAATTTATAAAATTAGGTTATTCTACACCGATGCAGATCCGCCAAATCGCTATTGCCGAATCTTATAACCCTGGCGCTCTGTACAAAGCCTATGTTTATGATGAGTCTGGTAAAGAATATGTGGTTTACTCTTCAATACCCGAAGCTAAGCCAATACAAAGCCGGATGCTGAACATATTTATGCAAAAGACTCCGTATAAAGTTGTTGCCGTAAAACTGGAATATGACGGGAAAGCCGTGCCAGACTATTTTTCAGTTGATGCCGTGGCCATCACTGATTCAAACTATCCGATTATTGCTGATATTGTTAAACCTGAGTTGTTGGCGAAAGGCCTTGATATTGAAAGGCTTGATAAAAATGTGAACAGTGAATACAACGATTACAATGCTTTGCTTTCTCCCGATGGAAAGACCATGTATTTCAGCCGCCAAAATCACCCTGATAATATTGGCGGTATCAAAGACCGCGAAGATATTTGGTATTCAGAGCTTGGCACTGATGGTAAGTGGCAACTTGCAAAAAATGCTGGCCCAACAATTAACAACGCTTATCCAAACTTTGTCAATGCCGTAACTATGGCAACACCAGATGGCCAGGCTGTGCTTCTTGTTCTAGGAAACAAATACAAAGACAATGGAACAATGACAGCGGGAGTTTCAGTGAGTAATAACATTGGAGGAAAATGGTCGAAACCAAAATCATTAGAAATAAAGAACGATTACAATTATAGCGATCGAGCTCATTATTTTCTATCAAACACTCAAAAAGTGATGCTGATGTCTGTCGATCGCGAAGACACGCACGGAGGTCGAGATTTGTATGTTAGTTTTTCTCAGAACGATTCGTCATGGAGTGAGCCTTTAAACTTGGGTGGAGTTGTTAACACTTCGGGCGATGATGGTACGCCTTTCTTGGCTTCCGATGATAAGACACTCTATTATTCATCTAATGGCTTCAGTGGCTATGGCGCTCAAGATATTTATGTTACAAAACGATTGGACGACACATGGACAAATTGGTCAGAGCCTCAGAACATGGGCCCCGAGATCAATTCGAAAAACGATGACATGTTTTTTAACATCCCATCTACTAGTGAGTACGCTTACTTTTCACGCGCTGTAACACCTGAGAACTTTGATATCTTCAGAGTGAAAATGCCATTTTACAAAAACCCAGAACCTGTCATTGTTGTAAAAGGAAAACTGATTGATGCAAAAACAGGAAAGCCAATTGGCGCAAAAATTATTTATGAGCGTTTGCCCGATGGCAAAGAGGTTGGTAAAACATATTCAAATCCAGAGACAGGTGAATATGAAATAACGTTACCAGCGGGTTCTTTATACGGAGTTCGTGCTGAAGCAAAAGATTACATTTCTGAAAGCCAGAATTTGGATCTTAGAAATTATAAAGATTCTAAGACGCTGGAGGATAACATCAAATTGCAACCTGTAGAAGTGAAGGCAGTTGAAATTGCTCCGATTGAAGTTGCGCATGTTGAAGAAAATGCTTCGATTACGCTGAACAATATTTTCTTTGATTTTGATAAGTCCGTTTTGAAAGAAGAATCATTCCCTGAACTTGACCGACTCGTTAAGTTGATGAACGATAAACCCAAAATGCAAGTAGAAGTTTCTGGTCATACAGATCAAGTGGGAACTGAAGAATACAATTTGGGATTGTCGCAACGAAGAGCAACTGCTGTTGGTGACTATTTGGTTCAAAAAGGCATTGCCAAAGATCGAATATCAGTGGTATTCTTTGGGGAGTCTAAGCCTATCGACAAAACGTACACAAGAGCTGGATATGCTAAGAACCGCAGAGTTGAATTTAAGATCATTAAATTGTAAGGGGCATGAGTAAGAAACTCCAGATAATTCTTTTTATTCTAGTCACTGCCACATGTGCTCGTGCGCAAGTTGACACGCTTATCTATGTGGATGGAAAAATTACAAGTGCTGCGACAAAAGAACCTATTAGTGCCAAGATCACTTATCAAAGCGAACCTTATGGCAATAAAATAGGATTCCTTTCGGGAAGCACGTTTAGTTTCCCCCTTTTTGATAACGATAAGTATTCTATTGTTATAGAAGCTCCTGGTTTTGCTAAAGCCAAGTATATGGTTGACCCGAAGGAGGCCAACGAGCAGAGAAGAATAATCAAAAACATTGAATTAGGTTTGCCTGTTAGCGCTGCGAAAGAAGCAGAGATTACACATACAGTAGGAAAGGTGATGCGCCTAGATAATCTCATTTTTGCAGCTGGTACTTCCAAGATTGATGCAGCTTCTCACAAAGAATTGGATGATGTGGTTAAAATGCTAAAGTCCAATCCGAAAATGGTAATTCAGTTGGAAGGGCACACTGATATTGTCGGGGTTCCTTCGGCCAATATGAAACTTTCTCAAGATAGAGTTGATGCAGTTAAGAACTACCTCGTTAGTAAAGGAGCAAATAAAAATAATATTAAAACAAAAGCTTTCGGTGGAACCCAGCCTCTATCTAAAGAGAATACAGAGGAAGCCCATAAATTGAATCGAAGAGTTGAGTTAAGGGTTTTAGAAAACTAGTTTGCCAAAGCCCAAGTGCGGGTCGATGCACTTTGATGTGTGCGTAGTTTTAAAAGTAAGTCTTCCTTGATATCTAAATTGACTCTACGGGTTTCAATCGCTTTGAGTAAAATTGGCGTGAAAGTCTCAATGCGAGCGTTGTCATAAATTTTCCACGATTGTTCCAAGAAAAAACTGCTCTCAACGAGTTCGTTCTTTTTGAACGACACAATCGCTTTGTTAAAATACAGTAGACCTAAAAGTTTTTCGGGCGAAATTTCATTGTACATTTCTACACTTGATAGATAAAAGTTTTTATTCGATCGATTGAATTCCTTATACAATAAAATTTTCTCTTTGATTTTCTGTGCATCCGTTATCATGCCGCCAAATCGATCGGTGGTTTCTAACAGAATTTCTCCTCTTTCAGTTTGGGCAATTATAAAGATGTGATAATTCGTTTCGATCAATTTATAATCAATATGTAGTCGCTCAAAGACAAGCGATAGGAAATACGTTCCACTGAGGCAATCGTAGGTGCGGTTACTAAAAATATCTTCTGGCTGAGAATATGCTTTGTAGTTCCTTAGAAATTTTCGGTGGGCAACTCTGAAAATAGAACGAATCAAATCTTCTTTTGTAGAATAGTGATGCTGAGAAATTGGCCTAATAAAATCCTCGATCCGCTTGCTATATGGATTTTGATTCGAATCCCCATTTGCCAAATTGTTCTGACCTTGACAAACTGAAACAAGAATTGCAAAAATCGGAATTAAATACCTTCCCTTCATGTTAAGCCAATGTTACCAAATGATAACATGAATTTAACATAGAGATAATACAAATCAAAATAGGCCGTGATTTGTATCAACTTAGGAGACAATAAAATCAGCTAACTTTCTGAAAAAAGAGCCTAATGACTGATGATATTAAAATTGATTTTCAGAGAATAACTGATATCCACGAACGTCAGAAGAAGAAAAGTTTACTGCTTCGTACCGAACCTATTAAAGAACGCAAGGCCAGACTTAAGAATTTGGAGAAAACAATTCTCAATTTTCGCCAACGGATAGCGGAGGCTGTAAGTAATGATTTTAAGAAACCAAAATTGGAGTCTGATATTTCTGAATTATATCCAATACTCACAGAAATCCGTCATGCACTTAGTCATATTGATCGTTGGTGTGAGTCAATAAAAATTGATGCGCCTCTTACCTACCTTGGAACTCGATCTGAAATTCGTTTTGAGCCGAAAGGCACTTGCCTGATTATCGCACCCTGGAATTTTCCAGTCAATTTATGTTTGGGTCCGCTAGTTTCCTGTTTGGCCGCAGGCAATACGGCTGTTATCAAACCTTCCGAACTAACGCCCAATACTTCGAAGGTAATTGCAGAAATAATTAAAGAAACTTTTGATGAGGATGTTGTTACTGTTATTGAAGGTGATCAACATATTTCAGAGCAATTGCTTGAGCTACCTTTTGATCACATCTTTTTTACAGGAAGCCCTTCCGTTGGAAAATTGGTGATGAAAGCGGCTGCCGAAAACCTTAGTTCGGTCACATTAGAACTAGGAGGTAAGTC
>DPLR01000555.1 GCA_003541895.1 Cytophagales bacterium
CTTTCGATCGGCCCCTTCACCAGAAAATCTGCCGATCGAAATTATGGCACGATCGGATGAAGCAACAGCGCCAGCGATTTGCTCGTCACTCAATTTGTATTCTTCAATGGGTGGAGTTGGATTCATGAATTCTTCAAACATACTTTTCTTTGGATGTTTGATGTTCTCTTCTATAAGATAATTTTTGTAAGCAACATGCAGTTCTGGATGAATTGAAAAGCCTGCATTAAATAATCCTTCATTCAACGAGACCACATACATCTTGTTTACTTCACCACTGCCTCCGCCTCCCGTGATGAGATCGTAGCCATTCATTCCAAAAAGCGCCACCGATGACAATGGTTGGATCGGTAAAGTGTTGTCATTGTTTTTAAGTAGTACCATGCCTTCCGTGGCTGCCTCTCGCGAAAGTTTTCCTCCTGCTTTTAAATTCGGGCTGTCAGAATATTTGTAATTCTTGAATGAGGCTGTGAGTAAAGTTATATTCAGCATGTCAGCAACGTTTTGATCTAGAATTTTTTCATCTAGTTGACCTGATTTTACTGCATCAATAATGGCACCTACTTGTCGGGGACTGCCCGGCATAATTAAATTGTTTCGCGCTTTCATTTGTTCAACTGCGTTGTTGCCACCACCCCAGTCGGTAACTACATAGCCTTTAAAGTTCCATTCGTTTCTTAAAATAGTAGAAACTAATTCTGGATTTTGCGAGGTGTATGGACCATTCACTAAATTATATGAAGTCATGATCGTCCAAGGATTGGATTTCTTCACCATGATCTCCCATCCTTTCAGATAAATTTCACGGAGGGCTCGTTCACTTGCAATGATGTTGGCAGTCATCCGATTCGTTTCGTTGTTATTGGCAAAAAAATGTTTTGCCGAAACTCCTACGCCCACACTTTGAACTCCATTTACCATAGCCGCGGCAATATTTCCAGTGACTACGGGGTCTTCAGAATAGTATTCAAAATTTCTTCCGCCCAACGGATTACGATGAATGTTCATGCCCGGACCTAATACGATGTCAATGCCATACTCTTTTGCTTCTTTGCCAAAACCGGCTCCTACTTTTTTAACTACGGCAGTATCCCACGTTGATGCAAGCAATGTTCCCACGGGCCACGCGGTAGCGTAATAAATTCGAGAAGTTCCGATGTTGAATGCGTGAACTCCGGCAGGGCCATCGCACATGATCACCGAAGGAATTCCTAAACGGGGAATGCCATTGATGGCTCCGGCTGCACCAACCACTTTTTTCTGCGCTGGTGTTGGATTAGCAGGCATGCCTGGAAATGGATT
The DNA here is from genome assembly GCA_003541895.1 of Cytophagales bacterium. Lineage (GTDB taxonomy): Bacteria > Bacteroidota > Bacteroidia > Cytophagales > Cyclobacteriaceae > ELB16-189. The sequence continues at coordinate 1,303 of DPLR01000555.1, forward strand.
GCCAGGAACGTAAAGACCCGGTCCAACCAAGATCGATACTTTTTCTTCTAACGTCATGGCTTTGATTACATCAGCAATCGGATCTTTTCCGAGCTGCGGCAAATTGGTTTGTTGCGCAAAAGCAACTAGCGTCATCCCCACGATTGAGGCGACTGTGAGGGTAAAGGTGGCAATTGATTTCATGTTCAATGTGTAATTAATACACAATGATACTAAACCAGCCGAAATACGCATAATTTTTTAGCAGGTTGTTAACAATAAATTTTTGGAGCCCTTTAAATTAAGCCGGACGAGCGGTTTTGCCCTTTAAAAGAAATAAAGCCAGAAGCACAATCAGCGATCCTGTCACTGCGGTAATTACGATAACCTCGTAGCGATCGTAAGGCGAATTAACCGAAGCAATTTGTGGATCTCGGTTGCTCACCATCACCTCTACTTCATCACCAATGTTGGCGTCTTTGTATGGAGAGAACCAACCGGTGCGCACGTGGTATGCTTGCTTGTCAATGATGTAGGTAACGTGCCTCGAATTTGAACGAGAGCGTATGCTCTCCACTTTTCCTTTCATCACCTTGAAATCGGTTGAAAGAAATTGCTCGTCTTTGTAGTTGCTGTAAGCGATAAGCAAGAAGATAATACCAAATGGAAGAACTACCAAAGCCTTGCCGAGTGGAGTCTTCGGTGGTTTAAGTGTGATTAAAGCTTTGCTCATAACGAAAAGTTAAAAATTGTTAGTGAGAAGTTAAAGCTTTTGATGGCCATATCTTCAAAGAGAATATTTTTTATCTTTAATCATAACCAACCCAACTATGAAAAAATCAATCTTGTTCGCGATTGCGCTAGGTCTGTTTCTAAAGACAAATGCCCAAACGTACAATCTGTTTGAAACTACCATTTCATGCGATAAGTCACAGAAGGAAATAATGGTTACTGGACACAGCAAAATAAATTCAGTTTTGGAACAACTGGCAAAGGAAGGTAAGGTAGTTAGCTTCACGATGAATCAGGGGAAGGAAGATTTATCGATCACCTTCGCGGCTGAATCAGATGCCAAATTCAAAGAGATCACGCAAGAATGGAAAGTGCGATGCGATCGATCTTATCCCGAAGTCTTTCAAGCGTTTTGGAAAGCCTGCCCTAAGCGCAAAGACACCATCATGAACAAGTTGAAAGTTACTTACCCGTTGATTAAAAACTTGTGGTCGCCTGTGGGCGTTATCGATGGCATTGATGAGTTACCCGATCCAAAACTTGAATACAACATTGTTGTTGATTTCACTGCGTTTCCAACACTCGGCAACAACAAAGACAAGATGGATTCTTCTTCTATGAATTGGGGGCTATCCGATCTCGGCCGAAATGTAAACCTGCATGTAACCGCTGGTGTGCCCAAAGAAAAAATCCATTACGTTGTTGCCGTGCATGGGTATGCCGTTAAATCATTTTTGAATAACGATGCTTATCGCAAGAAATATAAAATTGATAACCCTAACCTG
>DPLR01000345.1 GCA_003541895.1 Cytophagales bacterium
TACAATAAGTGTTACCATTAAATTAAATCTACGGCAAGTTAATGCATTTGATCACGTAGATTTACTCTTCTGCGTTTTTCAAAACATTGAGCAGTTGAAAGCCACCCTCCACAACAAATTTTCCTTTATAGGTTTCAAAATTTTGGGAGGATGAGATTTGAGTATATCCATCGCGCGATGCACCCACTTCTAATTCCAATAATTCGTACAGGTGGTTGGCCGCATCTCGTTCCACAAAAACGTAATGCTTACCTTCATAATTTACAATAGCGCTTTCAGGTAATGCGGGTACATCCGTTGATCCTGTTTCTATAATGGCGCTGAAATAAGTGCCCGGAATTAAATTGGAATCTTCGCCTTCAAGATGACAATGCACACGGATGGTTCGTTCAGACGAAATTTCTTTTCCGATCAAATAGACTTTGGCAAGCCGTTCGTGTGTTTCATTCGATAAATAAATTCGAGCGAGCTGCCCGATTTTTAATTTTGGAATATCTTTTTCAAAAACTTGCGCTTCAGCGTGAACGTGCTCAGTATCTACCAAGCGGAACATCACATCCGTGGGATTAACGTGCATGCCGAGATTTACATTTACCTCCGAAACAAAACCATTAATTGGTGAAACAATTGTAACTGTATTTTTTATTTCTCCTTTTTCGATGTCCGTTGCATTGATGTTCACTAATTTCAACTTGGCCTTCAACCCTTCCACTTTTGCTTTCATTCCAAAATAGTTTGACTTCGATAGCTGAAGTGATTTAAGCGCGTTCACATTTTCTTTTGACAAATCAAGTTGGCGATTGTATTCATTTTCGAGAAACTCCAACTGACTTTTGCTTTCCAAATAATCTTGCTGCATTTGAATGTAATCCGGATGCTCAAGAACAACAACTACCTGACCAACCTTTACGCGCATGCCCTGAAGCAGCTCTGTTGATTTTACAAAACCACCCAGAGGAGCCGAGATTGAAACTAGATTTTGAGGAGGCACATCAAGCACGCCTCTAGCTTTGATATTGCCACTCAAACCCCGAATCTCAATGTTGCCGAGTTTGATGTTTATTGATTTGAACTGTTCATCTGTAAGGCGGACTTGATTTACGTTCGGCTTCTCAGAATTTGCTGGCTGATTTGAGCCACTCTCTTTTTTTGAATTCGATGAGCAAGCGAATAATAGAAAGGTGAAAAGTATTGTGATTGATTTCATTGTAATTCGATTCAATTTTTTCCTAAGAGAAATTCAAGTTTTATAACCGACTGATCGTATTGATAAAGGGCTTGCAAATAATTTTGCCGAATGGCGATAGAACTTTTTAGTGCCTGCAAATATTCTACATAACCGATTTCTCCACCGCGAAAAGCTTTCTTCGATTGTGAAAGTAGAAGATTGGCATTTTGCAAAGCGCTAGTTTCGTAGTAGTTGAGATTTGAAATTGTTTTGTCGAGCTCACGAAGAGCTTGCTGATAATTTCCGGATAGCTGGGTTTCAAAATGTTGAGCGTTCTTTCTAGAGATTTCTTCCTGAAAAGAAGCCGCCTTAGCGCGCGCAAGATTAGGCTTAATCCACAAAGGAATGGCGAGACCTAATTCAAATCCGGTGAACTGTTTGCTCCGCGAATAATACGTATCTACTTTTTGATCGTTGGTTTGCCAACCCGTAAGACTTTGGGCAAAGCCACCAATTATAACATCGGGCATGATCCGGCTGTGCTCAACCCGCTTGAACTGCTGCGCTATTTTTACTTCTTGTCGGATTAACCTTAGCGAAGGATTGTTTATAAGCAAGGCAGTGTCGAGTTCTTGTGGAATGCTCCTTTTCGAAAGTTGATCGGCCGCTTCAATGGGTGAATCACTTTTTAATAGTGCTTGAAGTAGAGTACTAGAAATTTGTATGTCGGATTCATTTTGTCTTTCAAGATTTTTCACATCCATCAAATTGCTTTCAGCTGTTGTTTTTTCTAGCAGATTGCTTTCTCCTGTTTTGAATCGCAATGCAGATGCATTGGCAAAGTCGGTGTACAAACTATCCTGCGAATGCAGCAGTTTTTTTAAGGCCTCATGAAAGAGAAGTTGATGATAGGCCAATTTCACTTCGTAAGCCAAATTGTTTTGCTGAGCAATTAAATTATGTTGAGCGCCCACAACTTGCTCTCTTCCTAGTTGAATTTGATTTGAGATAGTTGTTGGGAAAGGAATAGTTTGCGACAACGTTAAATTGTTATCTTGATAAATCGAGTTATACTGACCATGCATCCAAACGGCTGAAAGCTTCCCTATGTCACTTCCAGTTTTTTTCAATTCTTTGAAATAGTCTATTTGATACTCGGCCGATTTAATCCCCGGATTATTTTTTAAGGCAGTAGCTACCGCTTGATCAAGCGTCAATTTTTGAGCTTGGATCGAAAAGTTAAATAACCCAAAACAGATAGCCGATAAATATTTTAATCTGAAATTATTCATGATCGATCTTCTTAGATTTTCCTTCAAAATAAGTGTAGAGCACGGGAAGCACCACGAGTGTTAAAAAAGTTGCTGTTACTAGTCCACCGATTACTACCGTTGCCAACGGTCGTTGCACCTCGGCTCCGGCAGTTTGTGATAATGCCATTGGCAAAAAGCCCAACGAAGCAACAAGTGCAGTCATCAATACAGGGCGAAGACGAATGCTTGTTCCTTTTTTCACAATTGTAAAAGCATCGCATTGGCGGTCTGCTCCACGCAGGCGATTGAATTCCGCAATGAGAACAATTCCATTGAGCACGGCCACCCCAAACAACGCAATGAATCCAACTCCGGCCGAAATACTAAAAGGCATACCTCGTAGCCACAAAGCAAAGATTCCTCCGATGGAGGCTAAAGGGATCGAAGAGAAAATCAGTAAAGATTCTTTCAAAGAGTTGAAGGTGAAAAATAAAAGCAAAAAAATGAGTAGCAACGAAACAGGAACAGCAATCATCAAACGTTTTTTAGCTTCTTGTAAATTTTTAAAATCACCACCATAGGTTAAAAAATAACCAGCATCGATTTTAAGATTTTTATCAAGCTTGGCGCTGAGTTCTTTCACAATACTTTCAACATCTCTACCTCGCACGTTGAAGCCAATGGCAATTCTTCGTTTTGCGT
>DPLR01000502.1 GCA_003541895.1 Cytophagales bacterium
CGGAAAATGTGACGGTACATAAGATCAATCTTCCATTGAAGAAATTCAAACGCGAAAGAGTTTACCCTGCATTTACTGAAACAGAGAAGGACAGGCATCTGAAATATCTTTCATCATTCAAGCAAACGTATGGATATGTTTATCTGGAGAGCGGCCATCAATTTGTGCCATTGTTTCATCCGCAGTTTCGATTCTCTAAGGAGTCAATCGTGGTCGGACCAATTACTCCTGGAAAGCAAACTTTCTTTGGGAACAACGGTTTGAAGACTACTTATCAGCATACGGGTGGATACACCTACGCTTTTGAGGATAACATTGTTTACAAGTTGAATGCAGATAAGCTTATTCCCGATCGACTGTATTACAGCACCTTCAAACCGATGCCTCTGATCAATGATAAAGTAATGACCAAAAAAGAATTTAGGGAATCGGGTTCCTATGATTCGAGATGGCACCCAAGATCGATTAATCTTATTGATGGGGCGCTAACTATGAAAGTCCTGTTGCCGCAGGAAAAATCAGCTTCTGGTTTTGCAGCCTTTCTTTTTGAAAATACTTTAACGAAGAAAATTATTTCACCGTGTGAATCATTCGGTAATCATAAAACTGATTTCAATGTAATTCCGCGTGGACTTTATAATGTGATTGCGATTTACAACAACGGTACTTACCTGAAAATGGATAGCATCAATTTTAAATCGCACACGATAATGGTTTTGGACTTAGGTAAAAGTGCTTTACATCCTTTAGATTCACTCTTTGGCAAATGGATTTCAGCAGCCAACAAAGAATGTTTCCCAACGACAGAACCAAGAGTAATCCGCATGCGCCATTCAAGTTCTACGCGTGGCAACATTAAGGGAACAGTTTATTCTGCAGAAGACAATTCGCCACTTCCCGGAGTGAATGTGGTGATCAAAGGAACGGAGATCGGAACTGTAACAGATATTGAAGGACGTTTTGAAATAAATGCAGATGTAACAAATGTCACCTTAGTTTTTAGTTTTATTGGACTTAAAACCGAAGAGCTTGAAACTCAAGTTGGATCTGATATAACGGTGTCAATGCAGTCGGATGTGATGCAGCTTTCGGAAGTGGTAGTCACTGCGTACGGGCTACAATCTAAAAGTAGGGGCCTTGCAGTTGCTTTAAGCGGAAGTGTTGCAGGTCTATCAATATCGAATCCAGATGTTGTTAAAGCTGAGACTAAAGAGAAAAATGATGCTGAACAGCGAGAAGGCGAAGAGCGCTTGTACAATGAACTTCTACAGTTGAATACTATACGATCGCATTTCAACGATGTCGGTTTTTGGGAACCAAAACTTTTTACTGACAAGCAAGGGCAGTCAAAATTCAATATTACTTTCCCTGATGACATCACTCGGTGGGAAGCAACAGTGTACGCCATGAACCGTCATCTTCAAACAGGCACAGCACGAAAGAGTATCAAGTCTTACAAGCCTATCATGGCCGAACTGAACGTGCCGAATTTCCTCACACGCGGAGACTTTGCCTTTTTTATTGGAAAGGTTTCGAACTATAGTCAGGAGCAAAACATCAAAGGCAAAATAAAATGGAGTAATTCAGAAAGCAACCTTGAAAAAGAAATTCAGTTTTCTGGTTTCAATTCCGACCGGCTCCCAGTCAATGCAACAACAACAGACTCTGTTACCACAAGCTATGTTTTTACGCGTGATGATGGATATATGGATGGTGAGAAACGCACGGTACCTGTGGTAGAGCAGGGGATAGTTCGTGCCGATGGAACACTATCTATTTTAAAAAATAAAGAAGATGCACATGTGAAGGCAGCGCTCAATAAAAATGTAACTGTCGAAATCTTGGCCAATCCTATTGATATCTATGCCGGTGAAGCGAAGTATTTACTGAACTATAAATATGATTGCAACGAGCAACTTGCTTCCAAGCTATTAGGCCTGATTAATTACCGATTGGTGATGCGATATGAAGGTAAACCGTTTGCCTATGACAAAGATGTTAACAAGATCATTGCTCGTCTTTTGAAAAATCAGAATCAGGAATTTTTGTGGTCGTGGTGGGATGTATCGCCTGCAACCTCGTATTGGATGTCGGCACATATACTGCGCGCATTAAAAGTAGCGAATGAGGCCGGATATCAGGTAGACCTCAGCATCGAAAACATTTCTCGAAAAGCCGAATACAAATTTGATATTCAACAGCAATATTCTTTGAGAGATGCAGATCTACTCCAAGCTCTTGCAATATGGAACGCCAAGCTCAATTATGCCAAATACATTAAACGACTCGATACCCTTATTCAAGAGACTCTGAAACCATTGCGCATCAAGAATAGATACCATTATTATCCTTATTCTTTATTGAACGAGAAATTGCTTTTGCAGGAAGTTAGACAGTTGGTAAAATTACCATACCAACGAGACTCGTTGTTGCATTACCAAAAGAATGGGATTCTGGGCGATGTCCATTTTTCAGACGACAAGCTTGCGGGGTATTGGTATGATGATGAATTAACGGCCAATGTCATCGCCTACCGGATGGGAAAGAGAGATTCACTGTTGAGAAAATTAGTAGCGCCCATGCAGTTGTATTTTTTGGCTGAACGAAAAAAAGGCGCATGGAACACGTACTATTCATCCAGCGTTGTATCAGCAATATTGCCCGATCTGTTGGCAGAAGGTACTTCAAGAAAAGAAAGTTTTGTTAATCTAACGGGGAAAGTGAGAGGCAGCATAAATAAATTCCCTTATAGAGTGGAGTTGTTTCCGCAAGAAGAACTCCATGCTAGTAACAATTCCGGATTTCCAATTTACTTTATGCAGTATAAAAAAGAACGCGTGATCAACGCTAAGACCGGAGTGGATGGTTTTGAAATCAAAACCACGTTAGGCAACAATTCATCTTCACTGCAAGCAGGTAAGCCAGTGAACCTTACCGTTGAAGTAAACATAAAAAAAGAAGCGAGCCTGGAATACATTATGCTTGAAGTACCCATCCCTGGAGCATGCAGTTATGCTGACAAGACGCAATCTGGTAACGCTGTTGAAACACACCGCGAATATTTTAAAGATCGAACATTGATTTTCTGTGAGAAGATGAGGGCGGGTAAATATTCTTTTGTGATTCAGTTGCTTCCACGATTCACCGGCAAATACTTTATTAATCCAGCTCAGGTTTCATTGATGTATGTGCCTGTGGTCAACGCAAATACGGATATGAAAAGTGTAAGAGTAAAGTAGCCATTACACATCTTCATCAACGCTCCACTAAATAATGTCTCTGAATAAAATCAACAATCCACTTTTGAACCTCTGACTTCTGAGCAGGGGTAGCATTAGCGAAGGCATGGTCAGCTCCCATGATGATGTGCATTTCATTTTCTATACCCAGTGAATCAAGTTTAGCGCGCAGGGTTGTACTCTGCACGAGTGGCACGATGCGATCGCTGTCGCCTTGAATGATGAGCGTGGGTGGTGCAGACGAGGTGAGGTGATTGTATGGTGAGTACGCATTCATAACTTCGATAGACCGCACACTATCTTGCTTTGGGTCGAACCCAAAAATGTATTTCGCGATGTCGAGCCGCGATTGAAGTCGGCCTGGTAATTTGGCGAGCACCGAATAGAGCGTATCTACCGTGGGTGTATGATAGACACCGGTTAATTGATTGGGCCCATAAACATCTACCACATAATTGAAATGCACTTGAGGCGCGTCTTTGAAATAATCGGCATAGGCCGTCATCATGGCAATCTGTGCGCCAGCCGATTCACCAAAGAGCCCAACATTGTCAACATCAAAATGATGTTGGGCAGCGTTGTTGTGAATCCATCGCACGGCTGCAACGGCATCGTCAATGCAAGCCGGAAATGGGCTTTGATTTGATTTCGCCAAAGTATAATTGATACTGACGATGGCGTAACCAGCATCGCGCAGATCGTTGGCTGCTTGGTTGAAGCGGTTGAAGTTGAGTCCTTCTTTGAGTCCGGCAATCCACGCGCCACCGTGAATGTAAATCACGACAGGAGCTTTGTCGTAGACTTGTTGCGTGGGAGTATAGATGTCGAGTGTGAGACCGGGTTTATATTCTACATTGCGAATGACAGTGCCTGCGATGATGGGTGCATCGTTGGCGATGATGAAGTAGCCGAAGGCGATGAGGCCAGCGAACACGAGAGCGAGTATAGACAAAAGGAATTTCCAGCGCTTGTTGAGTTTCATTTTACAATATTAACAAACCAATCCTGAGCGTAGCGAAGGATCCCCCAGACCGGAGTTAACCTTGGCAGATTCTTCGCTTCTTAACTACTTCGCTCTGAAGGATAAGAAAAACACACAGTTGTTCACTGTGAAAGTGTGTTCTCCTTTTCGCTCAGAATTGGTTTTGATTTTTTTGGTGTTTCATCCAACTCGTAAAGATTTTTTATTTCATACTGAGATTTTGTACACCGGCTGCCCAATACAGTTGTGCTTTTAGTTTTTCGTATTCTGATTTTAACTTTAGCAACTTGGATTGCGATTGAATTAATTTTTCTTGCTGCACATTTATTTTGAAAAGATCACTCTCTCCGTTTTCGAGATTCAGAATTTCAGCTTTCAGTAGTCGCTCGTAATTGATCACCATTGTTTTTTGCTGTGAGAGTATGATGTTGGTATTCTTAAGTTGATTGAACACGGTGTTCACCTGGTTAATAATTTCGCGCTCGGTCTGATCAAGTTCATAGTTTGTTCCTTTGATTTTGATTTTTGCTTGCGCGTATTTGGCTCGTTCTTTTCGCAGAAAAACCGGAATCGAAAAATCAAGTCCAAATTTATAATTGCGGTTGAAGTTAAATGTGTTCCATTTGCCTTGCGGTGTTACCGGCTGATTGAGAAAATTATAATTTAGATCGAGCCGTGGCTTCAAATATTCCGCGGCCAGTTTTTTTTCGAAGTCCAACTGATTTAATTTCAAATTGAGTTTTCTTAACTCAGGATGATTTTCTTTTGCTTGCTCACGCAGGCTTTCCAATGTGGCCAGTTGCAACACGGTCGCATTTTCGTATTGCAAAACAGGAGCTATACGCGGAGATAACTGAATTGCATGGCTCGCATTGTCCCATAAGTAATTCGAAATGCGAATGCCTGAATTGATGAACTCAAGGTATGCTTCCTGTTTTTCAACGGACCGTTGTATCCAAGTGATCTTCGCCTGAACGGTATCAATCACCGAGGCCTCGCCATGCACGGCATTTAATTTTACCCGTTCAAAAATTTCGGAGGCTACTCTAACGTTGCGTTGCATGAGCCTGTAGTTGTAATACGAAAAATACCATTGCCAATAATCTTTCGCGGCCTCTAACAGAATTTTATTGATCAGTCTTATTTGTTCTGCTTCGGCTATCTGTGCGAAAACTTTTGCTGTCTTCAACGTTGTTCGTCTATCATCAGTGAAAAGGCCTCGCCCTAGGGGCAACGAAATGCCGGTAAAGATTTGTCGGTTCTTGTCGGCAGCAGGAACAGAATTTTCTGGGTCGATATACAATCCCGTATTTTGCTCTATCCCTATTTTCGGATCAATCGGAAACCACGAGGGCAGCGAGAGGCTTGAGTTCCATTTTGAATAATATTCTTTGCCATTGAATTCTTTGTTGTTGAATTTGGTTTCAATTTTTGGATCAAAAGCTCCACGAGCCAACCGTATTTCTGCCTGTGCCGTTTCGCGAAGTAGCCGCGTTTGCTTTACGATGGGATGAAACTCAAGGATAGTCGTATAAAATTCATCAAGCGTAAAAGCCTTAACCGAATCGGGCAAGCGATGGAGAGAGTCTAATGAATCTTGACCTTTTGCCGAAGGGGCAATCAGCCAGCAAATCAAGAGAAGAAATTTTATAGGTTTCGTCATTCTTTTGATTTTGATTTTTCTTTCTCTTTCTCATCGATAGGTTCTTTGTACAAACTTGCTGGAAAGCCATTGAGTTGACGCCACAGCTCGTACCATACGGGCACATTATCTAACATTACCCAGCCTTTGATACCCGAACCCACGCGCAGTTGCTTTGGCCAAGGAGTGTCTTTTGCGTCTGGCACTACCAGAATTCGGAATTCACCGGCACGTGTGTTCACGTAATCGATCACTTCCACTTTCCCTCCAAAACTGCCCACCGATATGCTTGGCCATCCGCTGAACTGAAGTGCGGGGAAGCCATCAAACTCAATGCGCCCGTTTCGTCCCTTACTGATCAATGGCACATCCATTGCTTTCACGTACATCTCTACGGCAACATCTGAACTCTGCGGAAAAATTGTACAGACCGGATCTCCTTCTTTTATGGTTTCGCCAATGCCGGCTTGCGATGCTTTGACAACATATCCATTTTGTGGTGCGAGAATAAAATATTGTTGGCTGCGGATTTCCATGTTGGTGAGTTCGTTGCGCAGTTTGGTGACTTCGGCTTGCGTATCAAACTGATCACTCAAAGTAGCATTCAAATCTGATTCTGCCTTGTTGATTTTATCTAATGCCTCGGCTTGCACACGATCGATTTCAATTTCAGCAT
>DPLR01000681.1:0-2345 GCA_003541895.1 Cytophagales bacterium
GGCGTCAACATCATGGATTTTTGCAAGCAGTTCAACGCTCGCTCGCAAGACAAGCCAGGCCAAGTGTTGCCTGTGCTCATCACTATATATAATGACAAGTCGTTCGACTTTGTTATTAAAACTCCTCCAGCTGCCGTTTTGATCATGGAAGCCATTAAGCTTCAGAAAGGATCAAAAGAACCTAATCGTGCAAAAGTAGGATCGATCTCTTGGGATCAGATTAAGAAAATCGCAGAATTAAAAATGCCTGATCTCAACGCATTTAAAATTGAATCGGCAATGAAAATGATTGCAGGAACAGCACGCAGCATGGGTGTTACAGTTAGCGGTGTTGCTCCTTGGAATAAATAGAAAAATAGTTATCTGTTAAAAGTTGAAAGGAAGCTTCCCCGATTAACGATTAACCAGTAACGATTAACAAAAAAGAAATGGCACGAGTATCAAAAAATAGAAAAGCAGTTCTTGCCAAGTACAACTTGGAGAAAGAATACTCTTTGGCTGATGCAGCTAAAATGGTGAAGGATCTTACCTTCACTAAGTTTGATGCTTCAGTAGACGTTGACATCCGCTTGGGTGTTGACCCGAAGAAATCAGACCAGATGGTGCGCGGTGTTGTGTCTTTGCCACACGGCTTAGGCAAAGTAGTGCGCGTATTGGTTCTTTGCTCGCCTGACAAAGCACAGGAAGCAAAAGATGCTGGAGCTGAACACGTAGGTTTAGATGACTACATTCAGAAAATCGAAGGCGGTTGGACGGATGTTGATGTGATCATCACGATGCCTACCGTTATGGCGAAAGTAGGTAAGCTTGGTAAAGTGCTTGGACCTCGCGGCTTAATGCCAAACCCAAAATCTGGAACAGTTACCCTCGAAGTAGGAAAAGCTGTAAAAGAAGTAAAGGCGGGTAAAGTTGATTTCAAAATCGACAAGCAAGGGATCGTCCATGCAAGCATCGGGAAGGCTTCTTTCACACCAGAGAAAATCAAAGACAATGCGGCTGAACTTATCAATGCAGTTGTAAAACTGAAGCCTGCATCTTCGAAAGGAACTTACTTGCAAAGTATTTCACTTTCTTCAACCATGAGCCCTGGTGTAAGGGTTGATTCAAACTCGTTGGGCATTTAATTATAAAGACATGACCAGAGAAGAAAAAGGACAGATCATTGATGAGTTGGCTGTGAAGTTTTCGCAGAACAACCATTTCTATATCACAGATGCTTCAGGTTTAACCGTAGCTCAGGTGAACGCGTTACGCAGGTTGTGTTTCAATGCCGGTGTGGAGTATGTGGTTTACAAAAACACATTGATCCGCAAAGCATTGGAAAAACAAAAGGCGGACTACAAAGAAATTTTTGGATCCCTGAAAGGCTTTTCAGGCGTTATGTTCTCGAAAGAGGCCGGTAACGCTCCTGCAAAAGTGATCAAGGAATACCGTAAGAAACTGGAGGGTAAACCCGGATTAAAAGCAGCTTCCATCGAGTCTGCCCTCTTTGTTGGGGAACAACACCTTAACACACTAAGCGAGCTCAAATCTAAAAATGAACTCATTGGTGAAGTTATTTCATTGCTACAATCTCCTGCAAAGAATGTGTTGTCAGCTCTGTTGAGTGGCAAACAAACTGTTGCTGGTTTGGTGAAGGCATTGGAAGAAAGAAAAAACTAAAAACGAATTTTAAAATCTTAAACAATTATCAATCATGGCGGATATCAAAGCAATTGGCGATCAACTTGTAGAACTTACAGTTAAAGAAGTAAACGAATTAGCTTCTTATTTGAAAGAAACATATGGCATCGAGCCTGCAGCTGCAGCAGTAGCAGTGGCAGCTGGTCCTGCTGCTGGTGGTGGCGCTGCCGCGGCTGAAAAGACCAACTTCGATGTTGTGTTGAAAGCCCCTGGCGCTAACAAACTTCAGATCGTGAAGCTTGTAAAAGAATTGACTGGTCTTGGCTTGAAAGAAGCTAAAGACGTAGTTGATGGCGCTCCTAAGACTATCAAAGAAGGCTTACCTAAAGACGAAGCTGAAAACCTTAAGAAGCAACTCGTTGAGGCTGGTGCCGAAGTTGAGTTGAAATAATTTCTTGAAAGGCGCAGATACCGTCTGAAAAGGATTCAGGCCCCACCCCTTTAAAAGAGGGTTGGGGTCTTTCCCTATTTAAATGTGTTAAAGCATTTGTATCTAAAATAGTTAAACATAATTCTGGTTCGGGAAAATTTTAACCGCTAAGTACCTTGGCAAAGAAAACATTAAACAACCGAATTGATTTTTCGTCCATCGATAAAGTGCTGGAATACCCAGACTTTTTGGAGTGTTTTCTTCATTTTTTTTTTAATGATACGGGGACCCC
>DPLR01000681.1:2530-3052 GCA_003541895.1 Cytophagales bacterium
CAGACTTTTTGGACATCCAACTTCAATCGTTCAAAGACTTTTTGCAAATAGAGACTCCTGCTGAGAAAAGGCAGAATGAAGGTCTCTTCAAAGTGTTTGCAGAAAACTTCCCCATCTCTGACTCACGCGAAAACTTCGTGCTTGAGTTTGTTGATTATACCATCGATCCACCAAAGTACAGTGTGGACGAATGCATCGACCGCGGGCTAACGTTTTCAGTACCGCTGAAAGCAAAACTCCGTCTTACTTGCAACGATGAGGACAACGAAGATTTCGAAACCATTGAACAGGAAGTTTTCTTAGGAAACATTCCGTACATGACTGAGAAAGGCTCATTCGTGATCAACGGAGCAGAGCGTGTAATAGTGTCACAATTGCACCGCTCACCGGGTGTGTTCTTCGCCATGAGTAAGCACACCAACGGAACCAAGTTGTATTCAGCACGGATTATTCCTTTCAAAGGATCTTGGATCGAATTTGCGACTGATGTGAATGCGGTGATGTACGCTTACATCGATCGCA
>DPLR01000561.1 GCA_003541895.1 Cytophagales bacterium
CATTTGAAACTGAACTCGCGCAGTTAGCAAAGTTTTTAGTGTCGAGTGAAAATTGAACATTGATATCAGACGCACTTCGGTTAAAAGTGAACTGAAATTGATCCGATGAATTAGTTACATCACTAATGGTTACTCCGTTTTCAAGAATCACCCAATGATAAGCGGCCAATCCTTTTTGCGTGGCACTCAAATTGATGGTCATCACATTACAATCGAATTGCAAGGTATCATATGTAAATGCAGATGATGGAACAGGAGAAATTCGGATGGTGCGTGTTGAATCACCAAAACATCCCGAGCTGAGTGTAGTGGTAAGCTTAACTGAAAAATCCTTAAGGCCCAGAGTGGTGTTTGAAAAATTATAATTAAACGATGGCGTTGTGCCGGTGCTCGTGGATGAAATTACTCCACTTGCATCACTAATTGTCCATGTATAATCAGTTGGACTTAACGATTGCGTTGCGAGATCGACTGCGAAGTTTACATTTTGTGGTGAACAATTCGAATTGAAAGGTGAATAATTAGTAGAGCTATACCCTGAAGCCGTTCCTGGATAAATGGTAATAGTGACGGGTGATGAAATGGTTTCGCACGAATTCACTGTGTACACATGAAGTCGTACATCCACTAGTTTGTTCACCGTGTTGGTATTGACAAATGAATAAGAAAAAATATTACTAAATGTTGGGTTGGTCGGGCGCTGGGTAGCCAATGCTTGAAAACCAGAACCCGAGTGATCATCCATCTCCCACACGTAACGATCAATTACATCGGGTTGTCCTGTAACAGATGTATTTGTAAAATTTACTTTCAACGTACTGCAGCCAGCCGTGACATCGGGCGTGAAACTTGCCAACGGCAATGGATCAACAATGACAGGCAGAATAAAAATATTCGAACATCCATTTTGATCGGTTGTAACTCGAAGAGCTACTTGATAAGTTCCCGCATTTCCCAACGATCTTGAAAAGGAAGTTTGATTATCGTAAGTGGGATCTTTTGTAAAAGTTACACCATCGTAATTGAAGTCCCATTCGCGTAGCACAATTGACTCACCATTGATCGAATTCAACGTTGAGTTATCATTGAATAAATTTTTGTTGCCTTGACATACTCGCGTGGCAGTAAATGAAGCAACCGGGTTTTCGTAAATGCGAACATTCACCTGATCTTGCGTTTCACAACCGGTAGCATTGTCGTGAATAGTTAAAACGCTTTTATAAATTCCACGCGTAGTGAATGATTGATCGAAAGGACCGAGTTGAGTAGAAGAAAAACCAGCAGCGGGCACTTGCGATGTAAGCACACCGTTCTGATCATAAAATTGCCAACGCCATTCGGTGGTAGCCGTCACGGTTCCAATAGAAGCATCAGAAAACCGAACTTGAAAAGTAGTGAACGGTGCTGATGAATTTTGACAGAAGTAAGGTGTGATCGGGTTGTTCGACAAATCTGTGGTTTGGATTTTCGCAACGAGTGAAGGAGAGATTGTAATCAATAAATCATACGAGTTCGTGCATCCGCCAACAGCATTGTTATCCGTAACCGAAAGCCGAATTAATTTTTGTCCGCCTGTGGAATATGAAAATGTTGGATGGTGATTATTAGAAGTGGAAAGAAGTGTTGTACCTGTATTGTCATCATAAAATTGCCAGGTGTATCCAAAAGAAGCTCCACCAATGGAAGGCGTTTTATCATCAAAATAAATATTGTCGCCAATACAAAAGGTAGTTTGTATCAGTCCGCCAGAATTACCAAGTCGCGTAACAAAAGTTGGCTGAGGAGATGGAACGATCACAATATTCGCGGTGGTGGTTTGAAACGGATTATCTCCATTAACCAAATCGCCACTAACCGGATTGAAAGGATTTCCGTCCAGCAAATTATTATCGTACGGATTGCATTGGTTCCAGTTATTCAAAGTCACCTGAAAAGTTTTTCCCAAATCTGCAGCCGTTGTTACAGGGACATTAATGGTTAAACTCTGTTGACCGGGAGAGGTGACCGGATAAATAGGATTGGTGTTTGCGGCAGGATTGTAATACGGGTAACTCCCGGGAGTTACTCCGTTCACTTGAATACCCGGAATTTGTGAAGCAGCCGAGCCCGTTCCGTAAATCCATTGAATCCAACGTGGGGCATTGTTTTCACGTGTAGCTCGCGGAAAACAATTCCATGTACTGTTGTCTGTAAATTGCATTGACGCAGCGAAACCCTCACAGACTCGAAATGTACCAGGATCGATGGCCACAACATCGTTAGTCCAAACAATAACTTGGGTATTGATCGGAACAACAGAACCTTGAGGGTTGCAAGCATTCGATGCATCGATCACCACATCATATCCACAATTGTTTGAAACATTCGGATAAGTGTGCGTCATCACGACACCCGTTGCATTCAATTGAGGGTATTGTTCTTGCGCTGTACCATCGCCCCAATCGACATAATAAATAGTGCCTGCAACTGCGTTCAAATAATTTGTTTCGATTTGTACCGTGTAGGGAGCACAACCACGGCTACTGGTTAAAAACTGAAAGCCCGGCTCCATGCTTCCTCCACACTGGGCATTCGTATTCTTAGGAAATAAGAATATCGTCAGTAGAAATAGATATAAAGAATATTTTATGAGTTGCACGGGGATTAAATAATTGCTTGCATTGACCAAGCAACTTGACAAATATCCAAAGTAATGAAACCCAATGCTATGGCTATCTGCGAATTAGCGGCAAGCCATCTTAAATTGCGATAAACTGCGCCTTCATCACGACAAACTGTTTGGCAATTAAGCCAGACTCCGAAATAAATTATCCGTAGCAGCCTGTTGATCGCCCAAATCACCTACCTTTGCGCGGATTTTTTTTACCATGTCATCCACCAAATATATCTTCGTTACAGGCGGTGTTACGTCTTCTCTTGGCAAGGGCATCATTTCTGCCTCTTTAGGTAAATTGTTGCAAGCCAGGGGTTTTACGGTAACCATTCAAAAATTTGATCCTTACATTAACATTGATCCAGGCACACTCAATCCTTATGAGCATGGAGAGTGCTACGTAACGGATGATGGTGCTGAAACTGACCTCGACCTTGGCCACTACGAACGATTCTTAAACATACGAACAAGTCAGGCCAACAATGTTACTACAGGCCGCATCTACAATAATGTTATTACCAAAGAACGCAAAGGTGAATATTTAGGTAAAACGGTGCAGGTGGTGCCTCATATTACCGATGAAATCAAGAGAAATATTTTTTTACTCGGTGAATCAGGCCAATATGATTTTGTGATCACCGAAATTGGAGGCTCTGTGGGTGATATCGAATCGCTTCCGTTTGTTGAAGCTGTTCGCCAAGTGCGCTGGGAAATGGGCGCCAATAATTCGATGGTGATTCACTTAACACTCATCCCCTACTTAAAAGCTGCCAAGGAGTTAAAAACAAAACCAACGCAGCACTCTGTTAAAGAATTGCTTTCGTACGGAATTCAGCCTGACATTTTAGTTTGCCGCACTGAACTTCCATTATCGATGGACATACGGAAGAAG